>DASYEG010000034.1:0-2976 GCA_036499145.1 Micropepsaceae bacterium
CCCAATTATGCGCGCGGGCAGACGGTGTATGTGACCGATGCTTCCCGTGCCGTCGGCGTGGTGGCGAGTCTGATCTCCAAGGAGACGCGCGCGTCGGTTATTACGGATGTGCGCAGTGAATATGCGCGCATCATTGCCTCCCACGACACCAATCGCGGACCTCAACGGCGCCTGACGCTGGGTCAAGCGCGCGCCAATCGTTTCGCGCCCGACTGGGCGTCCTATGCGCCGCACGCGCCGCAATTCATCGGGGTTCGCAATCTCGATTCTTACGATCTTGGCGAACTGGCGCGCTATATCGACTGGCTGCCTTTCTTCCAGGCCTGGGAGATGAAGGGCCGCTTCCCCGATATCCTGGACGATCCGGTGGCGGGTCCCACGGCGCGCGCGTTGTTCGCCGATGCGCAAGCCATGCTCAAACGCATTGTCGAGGAAAAATGGCTGACCGCGCGGGCATCCTTTGGATTCTGGCCGGCGGAATCCTCGGGCGACGATATCGTTCTTTACACAGATGAGTCACGCACAAAGCAACTCGCCATCCTGCACACGCTGCGACAGCAGGTTGCGCGCGAGCGCGAAACGCCCAATCTCGCGCTGTCCGATTTTGTCGCGCCCGCCGGCGCCGGAAAAGAGGATTACGCCGGGGCCTTCGTGGTGACCACCGGTCATGGCGAGGAGGCCATCGCCGCGCGCTTCAGGGAAGATAAGGACGACTATAACGCCATCCTGCTCTCCGCACTCGCCGACCGGCTGGCCGAAGCCTTTGCCGAGCGGCTGCACGAACGCGTGCGCAAGGAATTCTGGGGCTATGCGCCGGACGAAGCCTTTGCCAATGCGGAGCTGATCGCGGAGGCCTATCGCGGTATCCGTCCCGCGCCGGGCTATCCGGCGCAACCTGAACATACGGAAAAGGGAACCATTTTCCGTATCCTGGACGCGGAAAAAGGAGCCGGCGTCACCCTGACCGAAAGTTTCGCCATGTGGCCGGGATCGTCCGTATCCGGACTTTATATCGGCCACCCCGACTCCCGTTATTTCGGGGTCGGCAAGATCGAGCGCGATCAGGTCGAAGATTACGCGCGGCGTAAGAATTGGACGCTGGCCGAGGCCGAACGCTGGCTCGGTCCGATCCTGAACTACAATCCGCGCAAGATCATCGAAGCGGCGTAGCCGCAACGTCCGTTCGGCCCAGCACTTTCGAGTAATTCATCGAACTGTAATGCTGTGCGCATTATGGCGCGACATCTGCGTGGCAGGATGAATGGTGTGGAGTTTGATTGCGGCGCTTTGGCCATCGACCGGAGTCCGCTTAGGGAGGCACATGACATGATTTTGTTCATGATTTTGGTTCTCGTTACTGCTTTGGTGATTGCCGGTTATTTCATCCAATTCGCGGCGCAATACGCGGAAGGGTCTTTGAAGCCGTTCGGACGATATCTATCGCTTTGGGTTTTCGTGCTTGCGGCGCTTCTGATTGTCGCAGCCGCGCTTCAGCCGGCACTCAGGGCTCGCGGCATTGGCTTCGGTGGTCCGGGCTTTGCGCGCGGCGCTGCTTTTGCACGCGGTCCCGGTTTTGCGCGTGGTCCGGGTCCGGGATTCTTCCAGGGCAGACGGGGCGGACGGCGCTTCGAGAGACGCGAAGCACCGCCCGCGCCGGCGGACAATTCGGCAGCGCAAGCGCCTGCGCCGCAAGGCACGCCACCAGCGACGCCCTGAACGGATAGCGTTCCACGTGGGAGGGGCACAGCGCTCCTCCCGCGTGTTCATTGGAAAAAATCAGCGTGCCGGATGCATCCAGCGCTGCACGAGCCCCGCGAGGCCCGCGCCAACCAGCGGCGCCAGCCAGAACGCCCAAAGCTGTTCGAGCGCCCAGCTTCCCTGGAAGATCGCGACCGCTGTCGAACGCGCCGGATTCACCGACGTATTGGTCACCGGAATCGAGATGAGATGGATCAAGGTCAGCGCGAGGCCGATGGCGAGCGGCGCGAAGCCCGCGGGTGCGTTGTCATGGGTCGCACCAAGAATGACGATCAGGAACATGAACGTCATCGCCACTTCTGAAATCAGCCCGGCCATCAGCGAATAATGCTGCGGCGAATGCTCGCCATACCCGTTGGACGCAAAACCTGCCGATGCATCGAACCCGGCCGCGCCGCTGGCGATTGCATAAAGCACCGCGGCGCCGGCGATGCCCCCTGCCAATTGCGCCAGCCAATAAGGGATAATGTCTTTTGCCGGGATGCGTCCGCCCACGAACAGGCCGAACGTCACCGCCGGATTGAAGTGGGCGCCCGAGACGTGTCCGAACGCGTAAGCCCCGGTCAGCACCGTCAATCCAAATGCGAGAGCGACTCCGGCATAGCCGATGCCGACCATCGGAACGCCGGCAGCCAGCACCGCCGCTCCGCATCCCCCGAGGACAAGCCAGAATGTGCCGATGAATTCCGCTGCAAGCCTGCGCGACATGTCCATGATGAGCCCTCACCCCTGCGCTTTTCCAACCGCCGAGTTCAAGCTTACATCCACATCTTCACCGGGAGTGAGCGAAATTTTGGTCTAGGGTAGCCAATCCCGCCAAGCGGGCCAGGCATCGATACGGCTGGCCCATTCCGTGTAACCCGGAGCGTCAGGATGCGTACCATCCACGGATTTGCAGCTCGGCATCCAGACGGGGGCGTCCATGAGCGCCGCATAGGAATCGAAATAGGGCACGCAGAGTTCTTCGCACAGCTTTGCAAGCCGATCGGATAGATTTTTTACCCGCGCGTTGCGGGGCTCATCGCACCCCGGCGGCGGGCCGATCATCAAAACCGGTTTCCAGCGCGATGCCGCACTCAGGATTTCACGCGCGGCGGCGAGCGATTGGGCGGCCTCCAATTGCCGTTTGCCGTTCACCTCGCGCACATCGTTGACGCCGAATTCAAAAACAAGCCGGCCCTCCTGCTGCGGCGACTGACGGGGCTCGGCCTCTGCCCG
>DASYEG010000035.1:0-8083 GCA_036499145.1 Micropepsaceae bacterium
GCGAGATACCAGACCGACGGAATGGAGAATCCCAGATGCGGGTCGTTGGCAAGCAGCGGCTTGCCGGTGACGGAATGAGCGCCATCCACTGCCCAATTGTCGGACGCCGTGATGTCCGGAATGCCATAAGCCTGCCCGGTCTGGGTCGTGCCGTAGAGCGTATCGAGATAGGCGGGCAGGGGAGCATCGCCAAAGGGCAGGAAAAAATCCTGGACGCCCATGCGGCCCAGCACGGGGATGAGAGATGCGCGGGCCGCCTCGGAAAACGCATTTCCGGAAAGCTGCATCGCCATCCCTTTGAGCACGGCGATGCTGTCCGCCGGGACCCAGGGTTCGGGCGTGTCGCCCGCGAGCGCGAATTCGATGCCGAGGGGACCCTTATGCCCTTTCAGATAGGTATTGACTCCGTCGGCATAGGCCTGGAGCACAAGCCGCGATTCCGGCGACAGATGTTTCACCGCCTCTTGCGCGGCGCCGTACAGGTCCATCGCCCGCATCATGGTGTCGGTGCCCACCGCGGATGCGCCAAAAAGCTCCGCCAGCCGGCCCTGGATAAAGCGTCGTGACGTTTCCATCTGCCACAGCCGGTCCTGCGCATGGACGTAGCCGAGCCCGAACGCCGCGTCGGGCAAGGAAGCCGCGAAGATATGGGGAATGGCGTAGCGGTCGCGCAGGATCTGAACCGGCGCGGCTACTGCGGTGACGTTCAGGGTGCCATCATAGGATGGCACGGAACGCTGGAAGGAGCGGACAAAATCCACCAGCAGCAGGCCGGCAATAAAAGCCAATCCCGCCAAGCTTAGGCCGATACGCTTCAGCCAGCGTTTCACGCGTTCCTCATCTCCCGTCCGGATATGGACGGTTTTCAGGGCCGCCGGGTCAAGATTTTCATGAAATTTCTTTGGGAGAGCCCATCCGGCCCTCTTGCGGAATTAATAACGTGGCTTATATTCACCTACGTTATGAAAACGCAATCCCTCGATCGCGACCCCATTGTCGTCCTGTCGGATGTCGCCCGGTTGATCCGCACGCGCGCCGATGCCCGCGCCCGGGCCCATGGCATGACCCGCGCCCAGTGGATGATCCTGGTTCGTCTGGAATGGCAGCCGGGGATGTCGCAGAACGAGCTCGCGGCATTGATCGAAGTCGAGCCGATCACGGTCGGGCGCCTGGTGGACCGGCTTGAAACACGAGGCTTCGTCGAACGCCGCCCCGATGCCTCGGACCGGCGCATTTGGCGGCTTCATCTCATGCCGGCGGCGACCCCCATGCTGGAGGAGATCGCCAAAGCGCGTGCGGAGTTGAACGCCATGCTTGTGGCGGCGATTCCCGAGCAACGCCTGGACGGCGCAATCGACTGCCTTCTTCAAATGAAAACCAATCTCGGCGCCGACGTGCGCACGAGCGTCAAGAGTGCGTAGGACCCCATGGATGCCATTGTCGAAAATCGCCGCGAGGCGCTGAAAGCGGAAAATCCCAATCGCCGCCGGCTTGTCGGCCGCGTGCTGATGCTCGCGGGCGTCGCCATCGTCGTGGTGGGAGGTTTGGCCTTTTGGCTCACCGGCGGACGTTACGTCAGCACGGACGATGCGTTTGTCGACGCCAACAAGCTGATGGTGTCCACCGATGTCTCGGGCCTCGTTTTGGATATCGATGTCAAGGAAGGCCAAAGCGTCCACAAGGGCGACGTGCTGTTCCGGCTTGATCCCAAGCCGTTCCAGATCGCGCTGGATCAGGCGCAAGCCAAAATGGCGGAGAGCGCGCTCACCATCAAATCGATGGAGCAGGATTATAAGCGCATGCAGAGCGACATCCAGGCGCAGCGCGCGCAAGTCGCGCTCGCCGACACCACGCTGAAGCGGCAGAACGCGCTTTTGCGCATCGGCGGCACCGCGCAGCAGAATGTCGATCAGGCCATGGCGACGCTGAATACGTCGCAATCCCAGACCGCATCCTTGCAGCAGCAGGCCGAAGTCCAGTTGGCGAAGCTCGGTGGGCGTATCGGTGCCCCGCTCGAAAGCCACCCCGATTACATGCAGGCCAAAGCCGCGCGCGACGAAGCCCAGCGTCAATTGGACCATACGGTTGTGAAGGCGCCCTATGACGGCACGGTGACCCAAGTCGCCGCCTTGCAGCCCGGCGCGATGATCGTCTCTTCCCTTGCGTCGTTCGTACCGACGAGCGCGGTGGCGCTGGTGTCCGATGGCGCCAAATGGGTCACGGCCAATATGAAGGAAACCGACCTTACCTATGTCCATCCCGGACAGCCGGTGAAGATGACCATCGATACGTATCCCGACCGCGTCTGGCACGGCACGGTTGCCTCGATCGCACCGGCGACGGGGGCGCAATTCTCGGTGTTGCCGTCCGAGAATTCCAGCGGCAATTGGGTGAAGGTCGTGCAGCGCCTGCAGGTCAAGATCGCTTTCGATGCGGGCGAGGACATTTCGATGGTCCGCGCCGGCATGAGCACGAACGTCTCCATCGACACCAATCATAAGCGCAAGCTCAGCGACCTCTTCTGATGGCTGACGCGGTTCTCGGCGAATCCATGGCGACGCGCCACCGCGTTCTGGTGGTGGGTTGCACCATGATCGCAACGCTGATGCAGGCGCTGGACAACACCATCGCCAATGTCGCCCTGCCGCATATGCAGGGAAGCCTCGGGGCCAGCCGGGACCAGATCACCTGGGTGCTGACATCCTATGTGATCGCGGCGGCGATCATGACCGCGCCCGTGGGCTGGCTCGCGGCGCGCTTCGGCCGCAAACAGTTCTTCATCGTCTGCCTTGTCGGATTCACGGTCACGTCGATGGCGTGCGGTCTGGCACAGAACCTTCCCCAGGAAGTGGTGTTCCGTTTCCTGCAGGGATGTTTCGGCGCCGCGCTCGTGCCGCTTTCGCAATCCATCATGCTGGACCTTTATCCGCCGCAGCAGCGCGGCATGGTGATGGCGGTATGGGCTACCGGCGTGATGATCGGTCCCATCCTGGGCCCAACGCTTGGCGGCTATCTGACCGATCTCTACAATTGGCGCTGGGTGTTTTTCATCAATGTGCCGTTCGGCATCGTCGCGGTCGCGGGCCTGGTGTTGTTCCTCGGTGAGCAGCGCCGTGACTCGAGCCTGCGTTTCGATTGGATGGGCTTCGCGGCGCTTTCGCTCGGCCTTGGCGCCATGCAATTGGCGTTCGACCGGGGCTCATCCCAGGATTGGTTCAATTCCTACGAGATCATCGTCGAGACGGTGCTCGCGGGCCTTGGCTTCTACACCTTCGTCATCCACATGTTCACGGCCGACAAACCGTTCATTCCGCCGCGTCTTTTCAAGGATGTCGGATTTCTTTCGGGATTCTTCACCATGTTCGCGGTGGGCGTCGTGCTGTTCGGAAGTTCCGCCCTGCTGCCGCCCTATCTGCAGAATCTCGGCGGTTATTCGGTGACGCAGGCCGGTCTTCTGATGACCCCGCGGGGCATCGGAACCATGGTCATGATGATGGTGGCGGGGCGGCTGAGCAGCATGATCGACCCGCGCTTTCTCATCGGGGTAGGCGTGGTCTTCCTCGCGGGCGCGATGTGGGACATGACCCTATGGACGCCCGATGTCAGCGTGTGGCGGCTTTCCGTCATCACGATGATCCAGGGTGCGGGCATTGCCTTCGTGTTCAGTCCTTTGCAGGTGGTGGCCTTTTCGTCGCTTGCCCCAAATCTCAGGACCGATGCCGCCGCGATTCTTTCGCTTTCGCGTAATGTCGGCAGCGCCATCGGCATCACCGCGACGTCGGTGCTTCTCGCCTCCAACGTGCAGACCTTGCACGCGCAATATTCCGAGCAGATCACGCTCTTCAATCGTTCGCTACAGTCGGGTGCGACCGGGCTATTCCTCGGACCGACGACGCCGTTCGGAGCCCAGGGGATCGAGGCGCATATCCAATACCAGGCACTCGTTGCGTCCTACGCCAATGATTTCTTGTTGATGTTCTGGGTCTGCGTACCGTTGCTGCCCCTGATCTTCTTCATGAAGAAGCCTCCCAAGGCGCAGGCGGCCCACGCCGAAATGGCGATGGACTAGGCGGCAATGGCTCGGACGATCCGCCGCGTTCCCCGTAGTCGATGCGAGTTGCTATAAGGGATTCGCATCCTCCGGATCCTTGATGTGAACCGCGTGATTTCTTTGCCAAGCCACCGCGTCTTCAGAACGCTGGCTCTGTGGCTTGGCCTCGCCGCTTTGATGATTCAAGGTCTGGCGCCGCTTTGCGCCGGAGCGATGAGCGGGAGCGGCGGCGCTTCCATCGTCATCTGCACCGCGCACGGTTCCCAGACGGTTCAACTGGACAGCGATGGCAAGGCGCTGCCCGGGGGGCCGGCGAAGCTCGCGGCGGATTGCTGTACCGTATGTCACGCACCGAACGGATTCACGATATCATCGCCAATCCTTGCGGCACTTCCCAGCGAAGCTGTCCATGAGACCGTGCGTTCCGAAGCGGCGCCTCTCATTCTGCCGCGTTCCTATTCCTCCTACATCAGCCGAGGGCCGCCGCCTGCGGTGCATTACGCATCCGCATAGCCGGCGCTGCTTCCTCAATTGAGGGGCGCCGAGGCGTTCCTTTGGAAGTAGGAGAATTTCATGTCTTGCCAAGCAACCCGCGCGGCCCTTGTGGCAGGCGCCGGGGCGCTCCTATGCGCCGAGACCGTTCATGCGCAAGCAAGCGCGCCCGAACAGGTCGTCGTGGAAGGTGCGCGGTCCGTGGCGGAGCGCGACGCTCTGCCCACGACGGTTGAAAGCATTACCTTCGGCGAGCTGACCAGCTCGGTGAATCTCACCAACACCGAAGACGCGCTGAAATATCTGCCGGATATTCTCGTGCGGAAACGTCATATCGGCGACACGCAGGCCCCCATCACAACCCGAACCTCCGGCGTGGGATCGAGCGCGCGCAGCCTGATCTATGCCGACGGGGTGCTGCTGTCCGCGCTTATCGGCAACAACAATTCTTTCGCCAGCCCGCGATGGGGCATGATCGCGCCCGAGGAGATCGACCGCATCGATGTTCTCTACGGCCCTTTTGCCGCGCAATATCCCGGAAACTCCATCGGGGCGGTGATCGAGATTGCGACACGCATGCCCGATCGCTATGTCGCGACCGCGCGCGTGCAGACCGTGGTGCAGGATTTCAGCCAATATGCGACGCATTCCGGCTATCCGGCCTACGAGCTTTCCGCTCTCATCGGCGACCGCTCCGGAAAATTCTCTTGGCGCGCCAGCATCAATCACCTCACCAGCCGCAGCCAGCCGCTCGCCTATGTCACAGCGGCCCGGCCGTCATCGCCAAGTGCTGGCGGTGTTGCGGTCACCGGCGCCTTCGACGATGTGAACCGCAACGGCGCCGCGATTGCCGTCCTCGGAGCCGGGGGACTCGAACAGCAGCGGCAGGACAATTTCACGGTGAAATTCGCCTATGATCTCGCCCCCGGCGTCAGCATCGCCTACACGGCTGGACTGTTCCTCAATGACGACAAAGCCGGTGCGCAGACTTATCTGAAAAACGCGTCGGGCGTGCCGGTCTATTCCGGCAATCTGAACAGCGCGGGTTTCAATATCACGGTGCCCTCCAGCGCGTTCTCGAACAATGTCTACCGTTTGGAGGAAACCCATTGGATGCACAGCGTGGCGCTCAACTCCGGCGCGGATGGGAGCTTGGGTTGGAGTGTGACCGGCAGCCTGTATGACTTCAACAAGGACCGCCAACGCTTTCCGGCCGCTGCATTGCCTGCCGCGTTCAACGGCGGCGCGGGCACCCTGACCGATATGGGCGGCACGGGCTGGTACACGCTCGATGCCAAGGCATTCTGGAAGCCCGACGGCGAGGATGGGGCCCATCGCTTGAGCTTTGGCGCGCATGACGATCGCGACACGCTTTCGAGTGACAAATACAACATAGCGAATTGGATGACCGGTTCGGTGGGACCGCTTGCCACCGCGGCCAATGGCAAGACCCAGACCTATGCCTTTTGGGCGCAGGACGTCTGGCGTTTTGCGCCTGGCTTCACTTTGACTCTCGGTGCGCGCTACGAATCCTGGCAGGCCTATGGCGGCTTCAACGCTTCGCTGTCGCCGCCGCTTTCCGTGGCGCAGCCGAAACTGCATTCGTCCGATGTCTCTCCCAAGGCCTCACTTGGCTGGCAGATTGCCGAAGATTGGTTCGCTTCGGCCTCGTTCGGCGGCGCCTATCGCTATCCGACGGTCAGCGAGCTTTACCAAGCCGTCACGACCGGCGCGGTGCTCACGGTTCCCAATCCCGATCTGAAACCGGAGCATGCTCTTTCGACGGAGCTTGCCGTGACGCGCATGACGAGCGAGGGGAAGCTGCGCCTATCGCTGTTCTCCGAAGACATTTCGGATGCGCTGATTTCTCAGAGTGCACCCTTGCTGCCCGGTTCGACGACGCTGTTCAATTATGTGCAGAATATCGATCATGTGCGCAGTTACGGCGCCGAAGTCTCGGTCGAACGGAACGACGTGCTCATCAGCGGCCTCACGCTGCAGGGGAGCGTGACCTATGTCGATCCACGCATTGTTTCCGACCCCGCCTTTCCGGCAGCCGCCGGAAAGCGCATTCCACAGGTTCCCGCTTGGCGCGGAACTCTGGTTGCGACCTATCGGCCGGACGGCAGATGGAGCTATACGCTGGCCGCGCGCGCCAGTACGCGGGTCTATGCGGCCGCCGATAATTCCGACACTGTGACGCACACCTATCAGGGGTTCGATAGCTATTTTGTGATCGATGCCCGGGTTAATTATCAGATCGATGCCCACTGGAATGCCGCTTTTGGCATCGACAATCTCAACAATCGGAAATATTTCCTGTTCCACCCATTCCCACAGCGTTCGGCGATTTTCGAATTGACGTACAATTACTGAGGCGTTGCGTGAAAGGAGAAAACACATGAGGATATTTCTCGCTGTCACGGCGCTTCTGCCGATTTTCGGCATTGCGTTTCCGGCATCCGCGCACATCGTGCTCTCGCAGCCGAGTTTCGAAGCCGGACAGAATTACGCTGCCTTCTTCAAGGTCGAACATGGCTGCGACGGCTCTCCCACCGTGGCGCTTCAGGTGCGGATTCCCGATGATGTCGCCGTTCTGGATATGCCGCAGAAGCCTGGCTGGACATTGAACGCTGAGCGTAGCAAGGGTCGCATTGCCAGCGTGACGTGGCGCGGGAAACTGGAGGCGAAGACGTCCGATCAGTTCGGTCTTTTGCTGAAGCTGCCGGCGAACCCCGGCACGCTCTATTTCCCGGTGTCGCAGCGATGCGAAAAGGGCGAGACGCATTGGACCGACATTCCCGCCGCCGGTCAGGCTTGGCGGGATGTTCCGCATCCCGCGCCGATGCTGCAATTGACCGCGGCGGTGACGCCTCCGAGCTATATGGCAGGCAGCATCATGATCGAACAGCCCTGGAGTTCGGCGACACCCAATGGCGCGGCGAACGGCGTGGCCTACATGACCGTCATGAATCACGGCACGGCGCCGGATACGCTCATGGGCGGCTCCACCCCGGTGGCCGGGAAAATCGAAGTGCATCGGATGTCGTCGGCGAACGGTGTGATGACGATGCGTCTGGCGTCGGGAGGCATCGTCATTCCTCCTGGCGGCACGGTCACGCTGGGCCCGGAGGCGAACTATCATTTGATGCTGACCGGACTGAAAGCGCCGCTCACCCAAGGTTCGCATGTCCCCGCGACGCTGGATTTCGCCAAGGCAGGGTCCGTGCGCGTCGAACTTGCGATCGCTCCTATCGGCGCCCGTGCTCCGATGGCCATGCCCGGGATGGATCATCATTGAAGGCGGCCAATTCCAACCGTCCCTATCATCATGGCGATCTCGCGGTCAGCTTGCGCGAAGCCGCGCGCGCGATCCTGGAAGAAGAAGGTTTGGCCGCGCTGTCGCTGCGTTCGGTTGCGCGCCGCGCGGGCGTTTCCCATGCAGCACCCTATCGCCATTATGCGAGCCGCGAGGCGCTGCTTGCCGACATCGCGGTGGAGGGGCTGGGACGTTTGCGTGCCGAGTTGGCGCAAGCCGCC
>DASYEG010000036.1:0-2032 GCA_036499145.1 Micropepsaceae bacterium
ATGACTTCATCCGGCTTGCCGTTCCGTTCCTGAAATCTTAATCGGAGTTCTTCGTGCCGACCAAAACCATCGCGTCCGGCACTGTCGCCGATGCCTATCTGGAACTCCTCGCCGATCGCGGCATCGATTATCTCTTCGCCAATGCGGGCACCGATTTCGCGCCGCTGATCGAGGCGTACGCCAAGGCGCAGGCGCACGGCACCAAGGTGCCCAAGCCGATCACGGTGCCCCATGAGAATGTCGCCATCGCCATGGCGCAAGGCTATTATCTGAAGACCGGCCGGCCGCAGGCGGTGATGGTCCATGTCAATGTCGGCACCGCCAATGCGATCTGCGGCCTGATCAATGGCTGGCGCGGCAATATTCCGGTGCTGTTCACCGCGGGTCGCACGCCGTTCTCGGAAGAGGGCGGGCTGATGGGGATGCGCAGCGGCGAAATCCATTGGCCGCAGGAGATGCGCGATCAGCGCGCGATGGTGCGCGAATTCGTCAAATGGGATTATGAGCTTCCCCATGGCGAGGTGCTGGAAGCCGCCGTCGACCGCGCGCTGAACATCGCGATGAGCGAGCCGATGGGCCCGGTCTACATGACGCTGCCGCGCGAGACGCTGGCGGCCCCCATCAGGGATTTCCGCTATTCCTCGCCGTCGCGCCATGCCACGCCGTCACCGGCTTTTCCCGACACCCGCGCCATCGATGAGGCCGCCGGGATGCTGGCGGCGGCGGAATTTCCGCTCATTATCACCCGCACCGCGGGGCGCATCGAAGCCGATGTGGCCAAGCTCGCAGGCTTCGCGGAGCGTTTCGCCATTCCGGTGTTCGAGCGCAAGCATCATTACATGTGCATGCCGTCCGACAGCGCGATGAATCTCGGCGGCAATCCGGAAAGCTATTTCGACATCGCCGATGTCATCGTGGTCCTGGAAGCCGATGTGCCCTGGATCCCCAAGCACAAGGCGCCCCGGGAGGGCACCAAGATCATCCATATCGGTGCCGACCCGATCTTCGCGAATTATCCGTTGCGCGGCTTTCCCTGCGATCTGGCGATCACCGGCGTGCTCGGCGCGGTCTTGCCGGCATTGAGCGAGGCGCTTGCCCTGCGCGAGAAAAATGCGGCCGCGCGCATCGCGTCACGGCGCAGGACATTGGCGCAAGCCCGCGAGACGATAGCGGCGCGCACCGCGGCCAGTCTGGAACGGGTGAGAAACGGATCGCCCATTCATCCCGGCTGGATCAATCATTGCATCGACCGGGTCAAGGGTGCGGACGGCATCGTCATCAAGGAAGCGCTGACGCCCGCCGAGCATCTGAACTTCACCAAGCCCGGCACCTATTATTCGCTGGGGCAGGGCGGCGCGCTGGGCTGGGGTCTGGGCACAGCGCTCGGCATGAAGGCGGGTGCGCCCGACAGGCTCGTCATCTGCGCGGTGGGCGATGGCTCCTATATGTTCGGCAATCCGCTGGCCGCCCATTATGTCGGCAAGGCCGAGAAGCTTCCGACCCTGACGGTGATCTATAACAACGAGATGTGGAACGCGGTCAGGCGCAACACCCGCGACGTCTACCCGGACGGCTATGCCGCCCGGAGCAATCGCGAGCCGCTGACCTATTTCGAGCCCGGCACGCGCTATGAGAAGGCAATCGAGACGGTGGGTGGTTATGGCGAGCGGGTGGAGGATGCCGCCGCCCTCCCCAAGGCGTTTGACCGCGCGCTCGATGCCGTGGCGAGCGGCCAGCAGGCGCTCCTCAACGTCATCTGCGGCACAGGATAATTAATCCGTATACGGAATAATTATGTAGGCGCGCACAGTCGCGCGAAAAACGAGGGGATGGCGTGAGGCGCCGTGTCCGGCGATGACCACACGTGTTTAAAGAAGGTGCCGTCTTGCGGCCCTCACGCCCGGCGATTTTGGGCGCTTCGCTTTCCGATTTCGCCGCAAAGGCTCGAAGCCTGCCGGCTCATCGGCAACCCGTCCTCCCGCCCGCCCTTCCTGTCGAAAGGGTAGCGGGTCGGCCGGAAAGCGCCGCCTTC
>DASYEG010000037.1:0-6486 GCA_036499145.1 Micropepsaceae bacterium
TTTTCCCATGTAGCGCGCCAGTGTGCGGGCATAGATGTCGTAGCCGCCGCCCGCGGAGAATCCGATCAGCACTTGAACGGTTCTGCCCTTGTAGAAATCCGCGACGCCGGCCGCCCGCGCCGAAGAGGAGAGCAGGGTCAGACAGGCCAATCCCGTGGCGGATATCAGCGAGCGGAACGAACGCATGCGCGAATCCTCTTTTGCGCGATTTTCCACGAACCAAGAAAAACACAAAGGGCACCAAGCTTCCACCATGTTCACCAAGGACATTTTGCACCCTTCGTGCGTCCTTATCTGGTATCTCACCTCTTTCTACATCAAGCCGCTGGCCTCGCGCAGCGCGGGCACCCAATCGCCCAGCACGGCTTGCGGCCAGGGGACCGACAATCCGCGGTCGAACACGGCATAGCAGAACAGCGTCATGGCAGTGCCAAACAACGCAGCACGCCAGATCGGTTCGCGAAAGCCGATCCCCATATAGACGAAGACGAATACGCCGATGGCCGGGATGAACCCGATGGTCGCGGCCAATGCCACCATTGCGATCAGCCAAGCAAGAAAGGCGGCCGCGCGCTTGACCGCGATTCCCGCCGGAATCAGAGCTTCCGGTTCGGCGCCGTGTGCAGCCGGAGGCTCTGCTGTGGCCTCGTCGGCGCCAAAGATCTCGGTCACAAGATTGAGAGATGCGACGATCAAGGCCGCCCAGCATGCGGTGCGGGGCACGATCTGTTCGATCGGCGGCCAGCTTGCCGAAGTGACGAGCGCAGCCACGATCACCGCGATCAGGACCAGCGTGAACATCGCGCGCGGCTTCAACCTCAGATGCGCGCGCGACAAATGGCGGAACTCGTGGACCAGCCGCGCGACGGTCTGGCGCAGAGGCCGGTACAGTGCCCAGGCGATCAGAATCGCGATAGCGATCACCACCGGCCGCGCCATCCAGCGTGCGCCGTAGATTTCGTTGGAGAGGAACAGATAGCGTTCGAAGATCGGACCGAGCACGAAGCCCAGCACCATGGGCGGGCGCGGCCAGCCGAAACGTTTCATGATCCAGCCAAGCGTGCCGAAGATGAGCAGGAAATAGAGATCGCCCCAGCTTCGCGTTGCCTGAAAGGTCGCGACCAGCACGATGGGCATCACCATGGGCAGCAGGATTTCGTGCCGCATTTCCGCAAAGCGCGCGAGCTGTCGCGCACCCAAAAGGCAGATCGTCGTGCCCAGCACATGGGCGATGGTGAGGCTCCAGATGATGGAATAGGTGATGTCGAGATTCTTGGTCAGCATGTCCGGGCCCGGCGTCAGCCCGTGCAGCAGAAACGCTCCCAGCAGCAGCGTCATGGACGCACCCGCCGGCACGCCGAAGGCGATCGTGGGAACGAGATGGCCGCCTTCCTTGGCATTGTTCGAGGATTCCGGTGCAATGACGCCGCGCACGTCGCCGGTGCCGAAGGTTTCCGGGTTCTTCTCGGTGCGCACGGCATAGCCGTAGACGATCCAGTCGATGACCGCTGAACCGATGCCCGGCACGATGCCGAGCGCGGTGCCGAGCGCGCTGCATTTCAGCACCAGTTTCCAATTGTGGAAGACGTCGCGCACACCTTCCCATTGGCTCGAAACGGTCACGTCCAGACGCTCGCCGGCGATGCGCTTGCGATTGATCGCGAGGTCGGCAAGCTCCGGCAGAGCGAACAGGCCGAGCGTCACGGGAATCAGCGGCACGCCATCGAACAGATAGAGCCAGTCGAAGGTCCATCGCAGCGTGCCGGTCTGCGTGCCTGAGCCGATCATGGAGATCATCAGCCCGATCCCTGCGGCGGTGAGACCCTTGAGCGGCATGCGGCCCGAAAGTGTCGCCACCATGGAAAGCCCAAAAATGCTGAACGCGAGCAGCTCCGGCGAGCCCACGGCCAGCATGACCGGCTGAAGCAGGGGAATCGCGAGCGCCAGCACGAACGCGCCGAAAATCCCGCCTATCGCGGCGGCCACGAACCCGGCGCCGAAGGCGCGGCCCGCTTTGCCCTGGCGCGCCATCTGATGGCCGTCAATGACGGTCGCCGCGGCGCCCACCGTGCCGGGCACGCCGAACAGCACGGCGGGAATCAGATCCGATGTCGTGGTGACGGCGGCGACGCCCAGCAGCAGCGCAAAGGATGTCGGCGCGTCGAGGTTGTAGGTGAAGGGAATCAACACGGCGAGCGCGACCACGCCGCCCAGCCCCGGCATGCAGCCGATGCCAAGCCCGATAAGCACGCCCAGTACGAGGATGATCAGCCGGGCCGGTTCCAGCAGCAATTGCAGCGCGTGAAGCGCCATCTCCCATTGCCCCGGCATCGGCTGCACGATTCCCCTGCTTGCGCTGCGGCGCCAATGCCGCAGCGGCGGCGGCTTATCTTATTACGGTGTGCTCGTGCCTCGCCCGCTACACAGACGCGTGATGAAATCGCATCTCGGTCATGCGCCGGGTGCGTTCTCCACCTGGTCGAGCCAGTTGAACCCCATGGCCTTGACGATGCGGTTGCTGATGACGATCAGCCGCACTTCGCCTTTGCCGGTATTGAAATGCTGGTGGATGGAGTAAGGCGGAACGTAGATGAAATCGCCGCGCTCCCATTGGGATTTGCGTGGGGTCTCTTCCCATTCCCAATGATAGGTGTCGATGCAGTCGAACTTCACGTCCCAATGCAGGTCGTAGCCGGAGCCTTCGGCCACGAAGATCACCTCTTCCCACATGTGGCGGTGCTTGCCCGATTGGCCCTGTTCCTGAAGGAACAGCATATAGGCATCGACGCATTGCTCGCGGGTGCCCATCTTCTCATGGACGAGATGCTTGATGAGCCCGTCGGGGGAATGCTCGAAGGGCTGATCTTCGGCGCTGATCACGCTGAATGCGTGTTCATAGGCCGCGCGAAAATCGGCGGAGTTCTTGATGTCGTCGGTACGGAAGGTGCAAGTCTTATCGCCGGTGTGGGCAAAGTCGCGTTCGTCTAGATTTTTCATTCGTCTCTCCGGAAAAGCGAAAATTTGGAAATCGGCCGATTGGAAATCGGCCAATTAAAAAATCAGCCAATTAAAAATCAGTCGGGGGCGTCCAACCCTTATGGCCTTCGGTCGGTTCGCTCGGCGGATAGGAAATCATCTTCTGATAGAGCAAGTGCATGAAGAGGAAGAGCGGCTTGGCCTTGAAGACGATCATCAACGCTTCATTGTCCGGATCGTCGTTGAAGTGCTGATGCACGCAGCCATTCTCCACGAACATCACATCGCCGGCTTTCCAGGGAATGTGCTTGCCGTCATGGATGTCGTGGCCGCGTCCCTTGATGATATAGAAGCAGGCCGAATTCAGATGCCCGTGCTTCTGGCTATAGGCGCCCGGCCCGTAGGCCTCGACATGGCATTCGATGGCCTGCGTGATCTTGGCCACGCCGCCCGGTGCGATGGGGTGCTTGCCGTAAAGATTGGGGCCACCCTTCCAGGGGACGCTTTTCGATGAGATGACGCGCGGTGCATCCAGCAGCTCCTTGGTCAGATGGCTATAGGTGCCTTCCAGCGCGCGGACGAAGGTACGCTTCTTCTGCCAGCGCTCCCAGACGACGGGGGCTTCTTGATTGTGTTTGGGGCCGGGGAGGCTGGCCTCTTGCGCCTGGGGCGCGCCGGCGGGAGGTGCGGACATGAGGGTTTCCTTTGGTTCGCGATGATGGTGGGGATGTTTTCGAACCCTCTCCGGCCTTCGTCAAGCAGGAGCTGGAAAGAGGGATGCGTCCTTTGGCTCGTTTGGCGATACGTTTTTTCCATTGTGAGCACACTGTACCAAAAAAAGGAAATATGTTGATTTTTGTACAGCCGACCGCTTGAATAGCGCGATCCAGATGTACGGGCGCGCCGCGAAATGACAAAAACCGCCTTTTTATCAAAGCCTTATGTTGTCGGCGGCGAAAGCGGCGGCGAATCCGCTCCGCACATTCCAGCCGAGGAGGCGTTGGCCAGGACCATCTCTAATGTCTGGGTCAATTCCGAATACAAGCATTTGATCGTGGAAGCTTCGCCCAAGCAGCTCCGCTGCGCTCCGGGCCAGTTCTTTAACATTCTTTGTCCGTCGCCGGACGATGGCGATCTCTGGCTGCGCCGGCCCCAGAGCATCTACCGCATCGACCGGGAAGAAGGGCACCTCGAATTTCTCTATAAATGCGTCGGGCGTGGCACGCGCGGCATGGCGACCTTCAAGCCGGGCGATCCCTGCAACATGGTGGGCCCGCTCGGGGTCGGGTTTTCCCTCCGGCCGGACTGGCGGAATATCGTGGTGCTGGGCCGCGGCGTGGGGCTTGCCACGCTCGGGCCCATCTCCCAGCTCGCCGCCGAAAACAATGTTGGCGTGACGGCGATTTTGTCGGCGCGCTCCCCCGATCTGGTGATGGCCGATGAGCTGTTCGGGAAGTCGGGCGAGGTGGTGCGCGTGCTGGACAGCGACGGCACCAGTGCGGTTGAGAATGTAGAAGCCATTATCGAACGTCGGATTGCCGACGGTAAAGCGGACGCCTTCTACACCTGCGGCTCCAACCGGCTGCTGTTCCTGATGAAGGCGATTGGCCGAAAACACAATATTCCCGGCCAGGTGGCGATGGAGCAGATCATGGCCTGCGGGCTTGGTCCCTGCTACGTCTGCGTGCGCACGTTCGAGGTCGATGGCCACAAGGAACTGCGCCGGGTGTGCATCGAGGGGCCGGTGTTCGATTTGCAGGAGTGCGTAGGATGGTAGATCTCTCGGTCAGAATCGGCAGCGTGTCGCTGAAGAACCCGATCATGCCGGCCTCGGGCTGTTTCTCGACCGACATGGCGCAGATCATGGACGTGAACCGGCTGGGCGCATTGGTGGCCAAAACCGTGTCGCGCGAATATCGTATCGGCAATCCGCCGCCGCGCGTCGCCGAGCTCGAATGCGGCATGATCAATTCCATCGGCCTGCCGACCAAGGGTATCGGTTATTTCCTGGAACATCAGGTGCCGGATTATGCGCGCTTCACCCCGCCGCTGGTGGGCTCGATCTCGGCCACGACGGCGGAGGATTTCGAGGCCATGACCCGCGAAGTGGGCGGTCATCCCGATGTCGATGTCGTGGAGGTGAATATTTCCTGCCCGACCCGCAATCCGGGCGGCGGCAATTTCGCGATGCACGAGGATCACACCTACAAGGTCACCAAGCAAATCCGCGATGCCACCGGCAAACCTGTCTGGGTGAAATTGTCGCCCAATGCGGGCGATGTCGTGGCCATCGGCCAGGCCGCGGAAGCGGCCGGCGCCGATGCGCTGGTGGTCTCCAACACGCTTCTGGGGTTGAAGATCAATATCGACACGTTCCGCCCGGCCATCGGCAACAAATTTGGCGGCATTTCGGGACCTGGCGTGAAGCCGATCATCATGCGCATGGTGCATCAGGTCTCACAGAAGGTGAAAATCCCGGTCATCGGCTGTGGCGGCATCGTCAAGGTCGAGGACGTCGTCGAATATATGCTGGCGGGCGCTTCGGCGGTGATGCTGGGCTACATCGTCTTCCGCAATCCGTCCGCGCTTGTCGGCATGATCGATGAATTGGAAGCCTGGTGCGAGAAACGCGGGTTCGCGCGCGCCGCCGATCTGACCGGCGCGATGATCGACGAGCCAATCGCGGAGACGTTTGCCGCCGCGGCCGCTCCCATCGGCCAGGGCCACCAGACCTTCGTGCCGCAAGCCGCCGAGTAGGGGCGCATGGCCGAGCGCATCACCCTTCGCAAGCCGGACGACTGGCATCTGCATGTGCGCGACGGAGCCATGCTCAAGGCCGCGCTGCCGTTCACCGCTGCCCATTTCGGCCGCGCCATCATCATGCCCAATCTGCTGCCGCCGGTGCTGAACGTCAAAGACGCCATCGCCTATCGGGACCGGGTGATGGCGGCGCTGCCGGAAGGCGCGAAGTTCCAGCCGCTGATGACGTGCTATCTCACCGATGCCACGGACGCGGACGATGTGGAGACGGGTTTTCGCGAAGGCGTGTTCACGGCGGTGAAGATGTATCCCGCCAATGCGACGACGAATTCGGCCTATGGCGTCACCGATTTTCAGCGCATCCGTGCCGTGCTCGCGCGGATGGAAAAGATCGGCATGACCTTCCTCATCCATGGCGAGGAAGCCGATCCCGAGATCGATGTGTTCGACCGCGAGGTGGTGTTTATCGAACGCCGGCTCGCCCCCATGGCCAAGGATTTTCCCGGCCTTCGCATTGTGCTGGAACATGTCTCCTCGCGCGAAGGCGTGGCCTTCGTGCGCGCGCACGAAGGCCAGATCGGCGGCACGATCACGCCCTATCATCTGATGCTGACACGCACCGATTGGCTGGGTTATGGCAACCGGCCCTATATGTATTGCATGCCGGTGATCAAGCGGCGGGAGGATCGCGACGCGCTCCGCAAAGCCGCGATATCGGGGGACAGCAATTTCTTCCTCGGCACGGATTCC
>DASYEG010000038.1:0-3681 GCA_036499145.1 Micropepsaceae bacterium
CCAGCCGCGAATTTCAGCGTGGCCGCGCGCAGTTCGCTCCTGGGCACGGAGAAATTCACCAGCTTCATCGCGGCCGCCTGTTTGCCGTCGAAGGTCTCGCCGGTGCAGGCATAGTACATCGCGTCGCGATAGCTCATGAGCTGCGCCACGTTCCAGCTCACGATGCCGCCCGGCAGGATCGCCCAGTTGACCTCGGAAAGCCCGAAGGTCGCTTCGTCCGCCGCGATGGCGAAATCGCAGGCACACAGCGGCGTGAAGGCGCCCCCGAAGCAATAGCCGTTGACCATGGCAATCGTGGGCTTGGCGTATTTCGACAATTTTTCCCAGCGCCAATGATGCGAATCGTGGCGGGCTTGCGCGCGCGCTTTCGGGTTGTCCTCGGTGCCGCGGAAATAAAGCTTGATGTCCTGGCCCGCGGAAAAAGCTTCGCCTGCGCCGGTGACGACGACGATCTTGGTCTCTTCCTCGGTTTCCAGTTCCTCCAGCGCCTCACACATTTCGCCATGAAGTTCCGGACTCATCGCATTGCGTTTTTCGGGGCGGTTGAGGATCACGAATGCGACACCGCTGTCGCGCTCGATTCTGATGCTGTTGAACCGGGTCATGCCATCGTTCGCCACGCAAACCTCCCGAATTGTCATAGTTTTCCGAAGTCAGCCTGGCGTGGGCTTGCCGCCACCGACAAGACCGAGCCTGGAACAAAAACCATCCATCGGCGATTACCCTTCTATCAGTAAAGGAGAGTTCCATGGCCGGCGATTCCTATATCACCAATCCCTCTGCCCAGCAGGGCGAATCCACATTGCGGAAAGGCTCTCGCGGTCCCGCCAATATCGGCGGGAACGTGCAGCCGGAAATTCAACCGGAAGAATCCGCTGAAGAAGGCCCGGTGGATATTCCCGAACATGCGGGAAAACGGCCCGCGCCCACTCTCGATAGACTTCGCTAAACGGGACGCCGCTTTCGCGGACTTGCCTCTGTGAAAGAGCAGCAGCATATTATCGCGCTGTCGTCGCGATGACGGCGAAGATGTTGCCTGCTGCTTGGGGGGCGGGCGGGCTCCCGGGGGCTAACGGGAGCGGTAGGGTGGACGAAGATTCGGCGGGACGCGCCAAGCGTTATCGCGAACATGCGGCGGAAATCTACGCCGCGGCCGTGGGTGTTACGCATCCTCCCAGCCGCGCGGCTTTGCTGCGTCTGGCTGAAACCTACGATCGCTTGGCTGCTAAAATCGACGCGGAACCGAGAGCCGGTAGAGCCGGTAAAGGTCTCTTGGACGAATGATGGCGTAGCCGCTTATCGCCGCCCTCGGGCGCGCGCATCGGCGATGAGTGCGTGCAAGCGTGCCGGCAAAAGCGGGGTCTCCGCGATCCTTAATCCGAATGGCGAGAGCGCATTTTCTATCGCCGACATCACCGCCGGTGAAACAGGGATTACGCCCGCTTCGCCCGCTCCCTTGACGCCGAGAGGGTTCATCGGCGAAGGCGATTGACGATACGAAGTCTCGAAGCGCGGCACTTCGGGCGCGGTCGGTATCAGATAGTCGGCAAAGCTCGTTGTGGTCGGCTGTCCGTGCGAATCATAGCCCATCCATTCGTAGAGCGCGTTTCCCAGACCGTGCGAGATGCTGCCATGTGTTTGTCCATCGACAATCATGGGATTGATACGGACGCCGGAATCGTGCAGGGCGAGATAGCGTGTGACGCGGACGTGCGCGGTCTCGATGTCGACCTCCACCTCCGCGACGTGGCAGACATTCGCGTAGGCAAGCAGATCGGTCCGGAAACACGCGGTGGCCTCCAAGCCGGGCTCGAACCCGGGCGGAAAGGCGTAACCCGGACCGCCGCGCAAAATTCGCGCGAGTTCCGCGAGAGCGATAGCGCGCGAGGGATCGGCTTTTGCTCGCACCGTACCGTCGGCGACTTCGAGATCGTCAGGCGGCATTTGCAGCATCATGCCGCCGAGCTTTCTGGCTTTTTCGGCCACGGCACGGGCTGCGAGGTATACGGACGATCCCGCCGTCACCGTCTGCCGGCTGGCAAAGGCGCCAAGACCCCAGGGCACCACGGCGGTGTCGCCATGAATCACATGCACGTCCTGGGGCCGCATGCCCAATTGCTCGGCGCAGATTTGCGAGAGTGCGGTCACGAGCCCCTGACCGATGGCGGCGGCACCCGTCAGCACCGATACGACACCCGTGCCGGTGACGCGCACGACGGCGGATTCGAAAGGTCCGCGTCCCGTGCCTTTGAGCCCATGCGCGAGACCGATGCCGATATAGCGGCCTTCTTCGCGCGCGAGCTTCTGGCGCTGCGGAAAAGACTCCCACCCGGCCTGCTGTAGCAATTCCGCCTGGCAGGCGGGGTAATCGCCGCTATCGTAAACGATGGACGCGCCCGCCCGGGATTTGATCGGTTTTTCGTAGGGCAGTTTTTCCGGCGGTATCAGATTCCTGCGCCTGAGCTCGGCCCGGTCGATATCCAACTCGTGGGCCACGCGATCCAGCAGACGTTCCATCGCAAAAGCGGCCTGCGGATACCCCGCGCCGCGAACAGATGACACCGGCACCTTGTTGGTGTGCGCGACCACCACGTCCATATGAAGGGCCGGCACCTTGTACGGTCCGCTCACGCCGGAGGCGGAATTGTAGGGCAGATTCACGTCCTGGAACGCATAGGCGCCCTGATCGTGGAACAGTCTGCCCCGGATGCCCAGCACGTGGCCCTTGTCGTCTACCGCGATTTCGATGGTCCAATATTGGTCGCGCTCATGCACCGCGCCGACGAAATGTTCACGCCGGTCCTCGATCCATTTGAGCGAGCGCTTCAAGAGATGTGCGGCCGCCGTCACCGCCACGTCTTCGGGATAGACGCAGAGCTTGGGGCCGAAGCCGCCGCCCACATCGGGTGTGGCGACGCGCAGGCGGTTCTCGTCCAATGCAAGAAAGGCGGAAAGATTTTGGTAGAGATCATGCGCCTTTTGGGTGGAGGCGAAGACCGTCACCCCGTCATTGGCCGGTTCATATTGCGCCGCCAGCCCGCGCGGTTCGATCGGATGGGCAGAGCCGCGATGCTGCCAGAGCTCTTCCTTGAACACATGCGCCGCGTTGCGGAACGCAGCGTCCGTATCGCCATAAGTCACTTTGTAGGTGGCGACGATGTTGGAGGCGAGTTCGCTGCGGACACGAGGCGAGCCGGCAACAGCCGCCTCGCGGGGATCGGTGACGGGCGGCAGGATGTCGTATGTGACATCCACCAGCGCCGCCGCGTCCTCCGCCAGATAGCGATTCTCCGCGACGACGAGCGCGATGGGCTCGCCGACGAACGCGACCTCGCCGGGCGAAAGCGCGAACGGCCATAATTCCGCGCGCGGTGTTCCTTGCGCCGGCTGCCGCACCATCCGCCGTATGCGCAAGCTGGGCATCAGATCGTCGAGCGTGAGCACCGCATGGATGCCGGGGGCCGAACGCGCGGCCTCGGCATCGATGCTTAGGATCGTCGCATGCGCGTGCTGGCTGCGCACAAACGCCACGTGCAAAATGCCCGGAATCCGGATGTCGTCGACAAAGCGTCCCCGCCCCAGGAGCAGCGGCAAATCTTCCAGCCGCCGGAAGCGCTGGCCGATGCGGCCCTCCTCTCCGTCATAAAGTTTTGCGCTCAATAGATCGCGCGCGCGGCTTTC
>DASYEG010000039.1:0-4203 GCA_036499145.1 Micropepsaceae bacterium
TGAGATCGCGCTTCCGGCCGATCTGACGCGCGGCCCCTTCGCGGGCGGCATCCTCAATCTTCCCGCCGCGGCAATCGTGTTGCTGCTGATGACCGCCCTTTTCACCGGCGTGAAGCAGAGCGCCAAGATGAACATGGCCATTGTCGCGGTGAAACTCGGTGCGCTTGCCATTTTCATTCTGGTGGCGTCGCTGCATGTGAATCCGTCGCTCTGGCATCCTTTCATGCCGTTCGGCTGGTTCAGCCATACTACGGATGGAAAGACGGTCGGCGTGCTCGCAGGCGCATCGCTTGTGTTCTTTGCCTATCGCGGCTTTCAAACCGTGTCCGCGGCCGCCGAAGAATCGACAAATCCGCAACGCGACCTGCCCATCGGCATCATCGGCTCCCTCACGATCTGCACGGCGATCTATCTTTCGGTGGCGGGGCTCTTGACGGCGATCGCTCCGTATATGTCGCTCAACATCGCGTCTCCCGTGGGGTTCGCATTGCTGCAGCTTGGTTATTCGTGGGGGGCAGGGCTCGTTTCCGTCGGTGTCGTCGTCGGACTGACATCGACGCTGCTCATCCTGTTCTACTGCCTGACCCGCGCGCTTTTCGCGATGGCGCGGGACCGGCTCCTGCCGCCCTTCTTCGTGACGCTCAGTCCGCGCACGGGCACGCCCATCAACGCGACGATCCTCGTCGGCATCGTGACGTCCTCGATTGCGGGGCTCGTTCCCATCGGAGCGCTGGCGGAACTCGTGAATGCCAATACGCTTGTGGAGTTCGCGCTGGTCTGTACAGGGGTTATCGTGCTGCGCATCACAAAGCCCGATATGCCGCGTCCCTTCAAGGCACGCGGCGGGCTGATCCTGCCCGTGCTGGGGATCGTTTCCTGCCTGGCGCTGCTCGCGTTTCTGCCCGTGGCGACATTGCAGCGCTATGTGCTGTGGCTTGCCATCGGCATCGCGTTTTATTTTCTCTATGCGGCGCGGCGCACGGGCGCGCTTACCGCCGAAGCGTAGCTAACGCGGGCTGCGTTTGGCGAGAATCCGCTGCAGCGTGCGGCGATGCATGTTGAGACGCCGCGCCGTCTCCGAGACATTGTGACCGCACAATTCATAGACGCGCTGAATGTGCTCCCATCGCACCCGGTCGGCGGACATCGGATTTTCCGGCGGGCTGGGCTTGCCGCCGGGCGCTGCCAGCAGCGCACCCAATATGTCGTCGGCATCGGCCGGCTTGGAAAGATAATCGACGGCGCCGAACTTCACCGCGGCGACTGCCGTTGCGATGTTGCCAAAGCCGGTCAGCACCACGACGCGCGCGGCGGGTCTGACTTCGTGAAGGGTCTCCACCACGTCGAGGCCGTTGCCGTCTTCCAGCTTCAGATCGACCACCGCGAAGGCGGGAGGATTCTCCTTCACCATCGCGATGCCCTCGCGCACCGTCTCGGCGACCTTCACGTCAAAACCGCGGGCCTGCATGGCACGCGCGAGCCGTTCCCGGAACGGACGGTCGTCATCCAGGACCAGAAGGCTCTTGTCCTCGGGAAGCACAATTTCACTCATCGCGTCATGCTCGCAACATCGCTCCTTCGGCTACATATAGCGCCGGCCGCGATTTGACCAATCGATAAAGCACCCTTGCCTAATTTGATGACGCGGTCCGGCTAAAGGCGGGATTCCTGAGGAGGCAGGGCCTCGCCGTCTATGGCGCCCCGGGGCCACATGGCGGTCACGACCGCCCCGCCCCCCATGCGATTTCCCGCCGTCACTGTGCCGCCGGTCTGTTCGATCAGCGTTTTGGCGATGAAAAAGCCAAGTCCCATGCCCTCCTGCTTGCCGTCCGCGGGGTTGACCTCACGATGGGCCTCCTTGCGGCTGGCAGGGCGCGAGGTGATGTAAGGCTCGCCGAGCTGCTCGAAAATCTCGGCCGCGAAGCCGGGGCCGTCATCCATGACCTCGATCGAGAGCGCGGTGGCGTTCCAGCGGGCGCGCAGACGCACCTCCTTGCTGGCGAAATCGGCGGCATTCTCGATCAGATTGCCGAGCCCGTGCAGGATTTCGGGTACCCTCCAGATCCTGGGCGCCGGACCGGCCTGGAGATCCAGGGAAATGACCACATCCACGCCGCGGTGGGGCGCGGCGATATCGTCGAGGAGCGCGCCCACGGGCAGGCGCTCGGTGTGGCCGAGTACCGATTCCTCAGGCTGGGCAAGGCGGGCCAGGATGGCCCGGCAGCGTTCGGCTTCCCCGCGAAGCAGCCGGAAATCATCGGCGTGAGGACTCGTCGCAAGCTCGCGCGCCAGCTCATGGGCGACCACCGCGATGGTGCCAAGCGGCGTGCCCAACTCATGTGCTGCCGCGGCGGCCAACGCGCCCAAGGACCCGAGCCGGTGCTCGCGCGCCAGCGCGAGCTGAGTCGCCGAGAGCGCCGCCGACATGCGCGTGCCCTCGCTCGCGATGCGCCAGGCATAGATCGAGGTGAAACCGATCCCCAGAAGCAGCGAAACCCAGATACCGATCTGATAGAGCGGCGACAGCCTGAAACTGTTCACCGGCGACCACGGAAGCGGCAGATGCGCCTGCCACAGGAACAGAATCGCCGCGAAGGAAAGACCCCCGAGGAACAGCGTGCTCAGGACATCGAGCGTCGCCGCCGAAATCACCACAGGTGCGAGAAACAACAAGGCAAAGGGGTTCTCGATGCCTCCGGTGAAGAAAAGCAAAGCCGCCAGTTGCACGATGTCATAGGCGAGAAAAGCCGTCGCTTCGCGCGCGGAGAGCCGCTTGGCCGCAGGATAGGCGATGGCGAGGATGATGTTTATCACCGCGCTTGCCGCGATAGGAGAGGCCGCGAGCAGCACCGGGAAATCGAAATTGAGCACCAGGCGCACCACCAGCAGCGCGACCGCCTGGCCCACCACCGCAAGCCAGCGCAGATTATTGAGCGTGCCCAGCCGCACCCGTCCGCGGACTTCGCGCGGCACCTTGAAACGCAGAAACATGCTGGGACTCTGAGACGAACCCGCCGTCTCTTCGATCGAAACCATGGGAACCTGCCGGCCAAACCACGACACCGGCTTATAGCAGTTTCCTCGGCGTGCGATGGCGATGGATAAAAATAAAGCGCCCCCGGAGATGAATCCGGGGGCGCTTCGCAGGCTAAGCGCTGGTCAGCTGGGAGGGCACGGCTTCACGCTCGCCTGTTTCTCAAGGTGTTTTGTTGCGCGCTTGCTCATCGTTGGCGCGGTTTTTCCGATCGATGCCGTTGATCATGTCGAGATGCATCTGCACCTTGGGTTCCGTATCGGCGGCGAACATTTTGATGTCCGGATTGTCGCCGTCCTTCGCGTAACCACGCATCAGGATCGACGCCTCGTCGTGGGCGCCGATCTGCTGCGCGATGTAACGCCCGTCGAAATCCGCGTCCTTCGCACCCTTGAGATCGTTGAGCATATCCTCACGGCGCGAATCGAGCTGCGCCGGTGGCATCACATCGGGTGCGGATTTCACCAGGATCGATTTCAACCGATCGGTGGTCTGGGTATGAGCATCGACCATATCCTGCGCGAATTTCTTCAATTCGGGCATGTGCGCGCGCATGGCCGCGAGTTTTCCCGCCTGCACTTCATACATGTCGCTCAGCGCCGCCGCATCCACAAAACCCTTTGTGGTGGTGGTGAGTTCCGCGGACAGCGTGCCGACCGCACCAGCCACCGCATCCTTCGCCGCGCTTAGCGTTTCATTCTTGCTTCCCGGGACGGGATCGTTCTGTGCCGCCTGAATGGCCGTCGCATCAACCGCAGCCTGCGGCGCGGTGGTCGTCGATGCCGGCTCGCGATCGCACGCGGCGAGCAGCATAAGAACCGCTGCGGCCCCGCTTCCAAGCATGATCTTGCGACCCATGATATCCTCCATCTTGTCCCGAAAACCCGTGAGCCCAGATTTCGTTCCGCAAAGAAAACGCTCCGCTTCGGCCATCCTTGGGTGAAACCGAACTGGCCCCCTGTTGCGCCGCCGCGTTAGTGTAGGGGTGACATTTTCGAGTCTTTGGCATGGACGCGATGCTTCCTTCGAGCGCGGCCGCGACGCACGATCTGCGAGGGCGGGATCCTGCCATTGCCGTCGAAGGACTGATCAAACGCTTTGGCGCATTGACCGCGGTCGATGGCATCAGCTTCACTGTGGCGCGCGGTTCCTTTACGGCACTCCTCGGG
>DASYEG010000040.1:0-2325 GCA_036499145.1 Micropepsaceae bacterium
CTGGCGCATCCAGTCAATGAACGCATCCACGTCGGTGTTGCGCCACATCCAGGTCGGGAAACGCTGGAACGGCGGCTCGCCCTCGCGAGGCTGCAGGTGACGAACGTAGCGGTCGATCGCCGCAGCGTCGGGCCAATCGGCCTCCACTGCAAGGATGGAAAACCCGTGACGCGCGATAAGATGTCGGGTGACGGCGGCGCGCGCCCGATAGAATTCCGACGTGCCGTGGCTCGCTTCACCCAGCAGCACGACACGTTTATCGGCGAAGCGGTCGAACAAGGCGCCGAAGGACGGATCATCGAAGTCGGGGAGGGGCTCGGCGGTTTCCGCGATGAGCTCGGTCGGGGTCTTTTGCTGCGAAGCGCCGGGCAGATGGGACGAAGACGATCGCCGCCCGTCTTCTACCCAGGTTTCCGAGCCGATCAGGGGCACGAAGCGAACTGATCCGAGGCGTTGCTCCTCGAATTCTGTTTCGGAACGGCGTGTCAGTTTGAGAAGCTCTTGCGCCTCGTCCTCAGGGCCGACGGGAATGACAAGCCTGCCACCGATCTTCAGTTGGGATTTCAGCGCAGGCGGAATCTGCGATCCGCCGGCCGAAACCACGATGGCGTCGAATTCGCCACCATCCGGCCAGCCCTTTGTCCCGTCGCCGTGTCGCAGGCTGATATTGGAGTAGCCCAGCGCCGCGAACCGCTCTTTAGCCTGCGTGACCAAGCTCGCGTGCCGCTCGATGGCACTGACATGCGCTGCGAGTTGCGCCGCTACGGCAGCGGCATAGCCCGAGCCAGCGCCAACCTCCAAAACGCGGTCGGCCGGGCAGATTTCCGCCGCCTCAAGCATGAGCGCGACAATGTAGGGCTGCGAGATTGTTTGGCCTTCCCCGATCGGCAGCGGACTGTCTTCGTAGGCAAATTCCTCCGCGCCTTCGTCGACGAAATCCTCCCGCGGAACGCGGCGCATCGCGGCGAGCACGCGGCCGTCCCGCACGCCCCGGGCCGTGATCTGGCGGTCCACCATGCGATCACGGGGCTTATCGAGGTCGATTTTTCTTCGCGCATTGGCCATCGGAAGAAACCGCTGCCGGCCCGGCCAGTTCCCCATGGTTCGCTGCCCTGAACGCCAGAAAGGAACCACGTGAGTTGCGTGGCGTTGCTGTGGAGACGCGCACGCGAGGTTCAAAATGGCTCTGTCCCAAGACATGAAACGCTGCATCGATGTTTGCCTGGATTGCTATAAAACGTGCCTTGGCACAGCCATGAACCACTGCCTGGAAACGGGCGGCGAGCACGTCGCGCCAGCGCACTTCCGGTTGATGATGGCCTGCGCCGAAATGTGCCGAACGTCAGCGCACTTCATGCTCATCTCCTCGCCCCACCACAAGCACACCTGTCGCGAATGCGCGGAGATCTGCGCGGAGTGCGCGAAGGATTGCGAGCGCCTTGGCGGAATGGATGAGTGCGTGGCCGCCTGTCGGGCCTGCGCCGAGTCATGCACCGCGATGGCGGGTTGAGACGAGCATGAAGAGCCAGCGCATCGCGTCCGAAGGCACCGTCGATACGCTCGTCGTTGTCCTGGACAATGGTGAGGAAGCATTCTCTGCTCTGCAGAACTTTGCCCGGAACGAGGGAATTTCCGCGGCGTCCCTGACGGCGATCGGCGCCTTCGCGCGCGCGACGGTCGGATGGTTCGACTTCGCCAGCAAGTCGTACAAGGAGATCGAGATCGGCGAACAGTGCGAGGTGCTGAGCGCCATCGGCGATGTTGCTGTCGGGGACGACGGGAAGGCGAGCCTTCATGTTCACGTCGTGCTGGGGCTTTCGGACGGATCAACCCGTGGTGGCCATCTCCTGAAAGGCACCGTTCATCCCACACTCGAAGTCGTCCTGACTGAAACGCCGGCGAGATTACGGCGGCGCAAGCGCCCGGATCTCGGCATCGCGCTGATCGACGCCGATCCACACCGGGAGAATTCGCGTCAGTGAACGTTTAATGCGTTTTCCAGCTGGCGTTTGCTCATTTTTGAGCGGCCTTCGATGTGGCGGCGCTGCGCCCGGGCGTAGAGCTCATCGCGGGTGTGGCCGTCAGCCCGGTGTGCGCGCGCATTCGCAGCTTTCTCGCCGCGGGCCGTCGGTTTCCGAGCATCTTTTCCTCCAACCGAGCGCGTGCTTTCGCGTTTGGTCGAAGCGCCAACATGCGACTTTCCCTCGCGCTCTTGCTGTGCGGTCTCGCCCTTGGCTTCTTTCCGCTCGGTGCGATGGAGATTGCGATCGTTGCGGCCCCCGCTCTCGTACTTCGATGCGCCGGCCTCCTCCAGTGCGATCGCGA
>DASYEG010000041.1:0-1939 GCA_036499145.1 Micropepsaceae bacterium
TGCGCTGGAAACGCGCCATCACCGCCGTCAGCGGCGATGATTTCGGCGTCGGCGATCGCTTCGGCACGTTCGGCACCATGGGCTTCGGCGTCGGCCAGCTCTACACCGCCAAATGGTTCGGCCCCGACGCGAAAGCCAAAATCGAAACCCTGGTGCAAAATCTGCTCGCCGCCTATCGCGTGCGTTTGCAGAATCTCGACTGGATGAGCGACGCCACCAAGGTCGAAGCGATCAAGAAACTCGATACCTACACGATCAAGGTCGGCTATCCGGATCACCCGCGTGACTATTCGGGCCTTGTCGTCCTCGATGACGATCTCGTCGGCGATGTGCGCCGCGCCGGCGCCTTCGATTGGGCATTCTATCTGGGCCGCTACAACGGTCCGGTCGATCGCAGCGACTGGCAGATGACGCCACAGACAAACGACGCCTATAACGGCTCGCTACGCGATATCGTCTTCCCGGCGGGCATTCTTCAGGCGCCCATCTTCGATGCCAATGCCGATGCGGCCATCAATTACGGCGCGGTGGGGGGCGTCATCGGTCATGAACTGACGCACGGCTTCGACGATGAAGGCCGCAAGATCGACGCCGAAGGCCGCCTGCGCGACTGGTGGACGAAAGACGACGCGGCAAAGTTCGAAGCGCGGGCAAAAGTTCTGGGCGCGCAATATTCCAGCTTCGAGCCGTTGCCCGGCGTGCATGTGAACGGCGACCTGACGATGGGCGAGAACATCGCCGATCTGGGCGGCGTCACCCTGGCGCTCGACGCCTATCACACCTCGCTCAAAGGCCATCGCGCGCGGAAGGTCGATGGTTACACGGGCGATCAGCGCGTGTTCCTCGGCTGGGCGCAGGCATGGCGCGGGAAAGTCTCGGATGATTATGTGAAGAAGCAGGTCGTCAGCGATCCGCACAGCCCGCGGCAGTTCCGCGTCAACGGCCCGGTGCGCAATGTCGATGCCTGGTACGAATCCTTCGATGTGAAACCGACCGACAAACTTTATGTCGCGCCGGACGCCCGCGTGCATATCTGGTGACGGGAGCTTTGCGCGGCTGCCCGCGTTGGGTCTCGTGATGATCTGCGAGGACCGAACCAATGCGTGACCGGCTGTGCGAGTTTCCCGATGCCGGGAGCATGATCGCAAATCTGGCGGATAACATCGTCCGCAGATTAAGTGCGGCGGTGCAGGATCGCGGGCGCGCAAGTTTTGTCGTTTCGGGTGGAACCACGCCCGGTGCGCTTTTCGATGTTCTCTCCACGCGCGACGCCCCGTGGGACAAAATCTGGATAACGCTGTCGGACGAGCGTTGGATCGCGCCAACGGAAGATGGCAGCAATGAGAAACTGGTGCGCACCCGCCTGCTGTGCGGCAAAGCGGCCACCGCGCATTTCGTGGCGATGAAGACCGAGGATGTGAAACCTGAAGACGCGCAGGCTGCGGTCGGTGCGGCCATCGCCGCAATGCCCCACCCTTTCGATGTGACACTTCTGGGCATGGGCGACGACGGCCACACCGCATCGCTTTATCCCCAGGCGGCCGAGCTGAAGGCCGCGCTCGATACGAAGGCTCCGGCACTGGTGCATGCCGTCCACGCCAAAAACGCGGCGGCGACCGGCGATCGGATGACGCTGAGCTTGCGCGCCATTCTGGATTCGCAATGGATCGTCGTCCTCATCAAGGGCGCGGCAAAGATGAAGACCTATCGGGATGCGGAAGAGGGTGCCGATCCGTTGAAAATGCCGGTGCGCAGCGTGTTGGCGCAGGCGGACGTGCCGGTCGAGGTGTTCTGGGCGCCTTAAATCGTCGCAATGGAAAGTGGCGCGCCCGAAAGGATTCGAACCTCTGACCCCCAGATTCGTAGTCTGGTGCTCTATCCAGCTGAGCTACGGGCGCGCATGTCGCGAGGGCGCGCAACCTATTCAGCGAAAACCCCA
>DASYEG010000042.1:0-12367 GCA_036499145.1 Micropepsaceae bacterium
CCCGCCGCGCAGCCGATGTCCCAGCCGCCTTCGGTCGCGACGTGAAAGCGCAGCGCGCAGGGCGAGCGCTTGGCCTGATTGTAGACCGCCGTCATCAGCGTCGGGATGTAGAGGCACCCGGCCAGCGTCCCCAGCGCGTTCGCCGTCACCGCCATCGCGGCATTTCCGGTGCTGGCGGCCCGAAACAGTGTGACGCCCGCGATAGATGCAAACACGAGCCAGACGGCGCGGCCGCCATGACCCGCATCGATGTGCCGTCCGAGCAGCAGCCCGCCGATGGCCCCCACCAGACCCGCCAAGGCGAGCGCGCCGCCAAAGGCGGAGAAGCTTTCTCCGAGCGAGAGGAACAGCGCGATCTGCCACACGAACAGGAACCCGGCGGCGATCCAGCCGTCCGCCGCGAACAACAGGATGCCCGGTATCGCCGCGCGGAACACACGCGGCACCATGCGCGCGACCTTGACGTCGGGTGTGCCGAGGAACGGCAGCGCCGCCAGCACATGCACGCAGGCGGCCGCGCCAAAGGCGATCCGGGGTCCGAGCGTGGTCAGGGCCCATGCGCCGATCAAGGGACCGGCGATCGCGGCGAACGAACCCAATGCTTCGCGCGCGCCGATCTGATGGCCGCGATGTTCGGAATCTCCCAGCGCCGCGAAATAGGCGTGATAGCAGGTCCAATAGAACACATCGCCGATGGCCGCGCTGAGGCAGAAACCGAGCAGCATGAGATCGACGCCCTGCACCCGGGCGAGGAAAAGATATTGCACGCCGGTGAACATCGTTCCGAACGCCACCAAAGCCCGCAACCCGCAGCGGGGAGCGAGAACGAGGATCAAGGGCCGGAACAGGAAGCGTGCCGCAACCGTCAGCGCGATGGCGATGAAGACCGCCGGCACCGGCACCCCGGCTTTCAGCAGGAACACGAAGAAGAACACGCCCGCGCCATTCAGCGCGATGGCGTGCATGCCATAGTGCAGATTCAAGAGATTGACAGCGCTGTTGCGCAGATACGCCATGATCCGGGAGCCGTTAACGATCCGATACACGGGACGTAGACGTTGCCCCACCGCGGCGCAAGGCCGGTTCGACACGCAAAAGCGGCGGCGATCCCGCACGTCGGACGTTCCGAAAATTTTCCGGAATTAATACTTAAATGCGATTCAAATTGGACACGCAGATTTTCGCCTCTATCCGTTGCGCCATGGAAAACCGAGAAAAACACGTGCGCTCCGAACTGGTGCCGCAGGATTTTAAACAGGAGAAAATGGCCGTGAGATTTCCCCGCCCCGCAAATATGCTCGCTGCTCTGTCGCCGCGCCGCGCTGCGCCGATGCTGGCAGCCGGCCTCCTGCTTCCCTTGCTCGCCGGCCAGGCTGCCGCAACGCCGACCACCACCTGGAATCTTTACACGAACTGCACCCAGATTGCCGGATCGGGAAGTTCCTGTGTCGGCGATGGCAGCAACCATGCCAGCAACGGCAATGAATATCGTTTCTCGAGCGCGACCTCTCCGAACCTCAGTCTGACGGCGGCGGCCTATCATTCGAATAAGAACACGAGCCTGGGCCATGCCAGTTTCCTTGGCGAATACACCGGCAGCCAATTTGGCCTGGGCGTGGAGAATGACAACGCGCCGGAACACGCGGTCGACAACAATGGGGGATATGATTTTATCGTCTTCCGTCTGCCGACGGGCTCGAATTTCGATCAGTTGAAGATCACTCTCAGTCCCTTTGGCTGGACGGAGGATATGAACGCCACGATCCTTTACGGCACGCCGACCGCGGGTCTGGGCATCGGTCTGGACCCCAGCGTCACGGCATTCAAAAACCTGAGCATCGACGATCTTCTGGACAATGGTTTTTCGATGGAGACCACAACCAATCTGCTCGACAAATCCACTCCGCAGACGATTTCCCTCTCCAGCCCCGACATCATCAATTATTTCATCGTGGCGGCGAGCCTGACGCCCGGACGCCATGAAGATGATTATTTCAAGGTCAATGCGGTGACGGCTATCGACTCGCCGAGCCCGGTCCCCGAGCCCGCGTCCTTGGCGCTGCTCGCGGCAGGTCTTTTCGGTCTGTTCACATTGCGCCAACGCGCCGTCAAAGCCTGATCCGGCACGAAAATCATCGCAGGATGTGGAAGCGGCGGCGCAAGCCGCCGTTTCCATTTGCGCAAAGCGCGCGCCTCCAGGGCGCCACATCGCCATCGACGCGATCCATGTTTCGCGAAATCGGGTGCTGAAAAAATGGGCAAATCGAATTCCGTGGGCGAGCGATGGTCTCACCGGCTGATTACAAGTGCGAAAGGACACGCGAAAGCGCATCGGTGAAATTGCATCCTATCGAACATCGTTCTATGGTTAACGACTGCTCGCTGATTGCGATGGGGTGCTGGAACATGAGCGTAAAACTTCCCTCGCATTTCGATTTCGGCATCGACCTCGGAATGGACATCAGCGGCATCCCGACAAATTATTCGTTCGGGATCACGGCGCTTCCGAAAATCGACATCGGTATCGAACCGATCACGCTCAGCATCGATCCCTTGGAAATCAAACCCCTGGATCTGTCGTTCCGGATCAAGGAAATTCCGTCTGTCCGGGTGCATTTGCCGGTCGATTACAAGGTCGGCGTTGCGCTGTTCGGCGCGGAACTCGCCAGCGTGCGGCTCTGCGGGCAGGCGCAGATCATCACCGAACCCTATGTGCCCAATCCGTGCGAGTGCAGAGGCGCCGTGAACCGGGGCAACATCATGGACGGACGCGATGTTCCCGCTCCGATCAAGGCCGCCGGCTAGGAGACGTGAACATGGCCAAGCGATCCGCCGCCCATGCGCACCCTTTGAGTTTTCGCGGCACGCCGCGAAGTCTGTCTTTGTCGAATCCGGCACTCGCCGGACATGAATGCGGCGAACTCGTTCTGCCCGAGGAATTGGCTGCCCACAGTGAAAGCGCGGTTATAAAATTGCCGGTCCACAGCCGCCGCTCGGACGGCCCGTCGCTCAAGCTTCGTCTCGATCGCGGAGCACCTGCCGGAAAATATCAGGCGCAATTGCGGCTTGCCGGCAAATCCGTTCCCGTGACGCTGGACATAGCTCCGGCGCCGCGTCTGAGCGTCTTTCCGCTGAGCGCCGATTTCACCGGCAAGGCGGGAAGCGATTGCGAACTTGAGATGACGCTCGTCAACAAGGGCAATGTCGCGATCGAGCTGCCCGAACGTTCGATCGCCGGCATCTTCGACGACGAAGGGCTGGAGGCTGCTTTCGCGGAGACGTACCGTCAGGATACGGACGATCCGGTGCAATTGGTCGGCCATTGGCTGCGGAAACTGCGCGACGGCTATGGCGGGCTGCTCAAGCTGCGCATCGGTTCGGGCAGCGTCTCGCTGCCGCCGGACACCGAACGCACCATCACCGTTAGCGCGCACCTTCCCGAAAGCCTCAAGCGGGGCCATTCCTACCACGGCATTTGGGAAATCGGCCCGGTGCATTATCGCGTCACCGTCGCTATTTCAAAGGATAAGGGTTGACCATGACGATCACTCCCTGCTCGGGCACAACGCCCATCGATACCGGCGATCTTCAAAAGCTCCTGAAGGATGTCGTGGCGGCGCAATTCTCGCTCGGCAAGGAAATGCTGAAGGTGCTGGGCAACGGCACCAACAGCGCGCTGGCGGGGATGCGCGGGCTGAATATGCCGAACCTGCCCAAGTTGCACACCTGCTGCGACATTCCGGAGCCCTGCTGGATGCCAAAATCATTGGGCGAGATAACATGCCAATTGACGGCCGGAAGCACCGGCCAGGTGAAACTCATCGTCACCAACAATGATTTCCGCGCGCACACCGCGATTGCGCAAAGTGCGGGCAAGGATGCGGCCCTGGTGCAGTTCACATCCTCGCAGGTGGCGCTCGGTCCGAAGGAACGCACCACCATCACCGCGCAATTCACCGCACCGCCGGACGCCGGTACCTACGAGTTTCTGATCTGGGTTTCAGTCTGCAGCGATCATTATCTGCGCGTGACCGTCACGGTCGGCGACACCAACAACGCGTGCTGCTATCAGGTGACGGTCGACGACAATCCCAATTATGTCGTGCACTGGTACGATCATTTCTATTGCCCAAGGCCGTGTCCCGGCACACTCGCAAAGCAGGCGAACGGTTAGATGAAGGACCGCCTTCTCGATGTGCTGAAAGGCGCGGTTGAAGTGAATCTGCGCTATTCGTCGATTGCCCTCAATCTATCCAAGGAATACATCAAGGAATTCGATCGCACCCTTCGCGATGGCGCGGCTGTGAAGCCCGAGCCAAACTCCGAACCTGCGCCCGAGACAAGACCCGCGTCCGCAAGACGCCAGCCGATCCTGCTGGTGGGCCAGTTGGATGAGGAAGCGGGCGGCGCCTTTGTGCTCAACAACACATCGGAGAGCGAACTCAATGTCAGCCTCACGGTGCAAGGCGAACTCGATCCCGATCAGGTTCATCTCGTGCCGGCGGCCTTCGTTCTGGCGGCGGGCGCGAGCGCATTCGTCCGCCTGAAAATCACCCTCACCGGCGCATTGGAAGAAAACCGGGATTATTCCGGTGCGGTGTTCGCGCCCGGCCTGTCGGCGCAGGCCATCGCGTTCGTCGTACGCCGCCTACCGGGCGAAGGGATGGCCAAACCCGCAAAAAAAGGAAAAGCATCGGCCAAACGCGCGACGGGCTGAGCGGCCATGAACGCCGGCGATTTCCAGCGGCGGGGCGAGGAGTTTTCGCGGCGTCTCTTTGAATTCCTGCAACGGACGCAGGCCCCAGGCCGCTCCGGCGAGGAGGCCGATCCCAGCGCGGTCGCCAAGCCATTGCTGTCTCTGATCGACAGCGCAACCAAAGGCCTGAACGAGTTGCGCGAGATGGTTGCGGGCGCGAACGCACCGCCGCAGAACCCGGGCGAGGCGCAAAACCCCCTTCACGGCAAGGGCTTCCTCCAGACCCTCAAACTCCTCATCGCCCATGTTCTGAACGCGCCCGAAAGCACCGCCAAGCATTACGCGCAATTCGCGGGCGAGGCGCTGCGTATCTTCGACGGCGAATCGGACCTCAAGCCCGAGCAGCGCGATTTTCGTTTCAAGGACAGGCTGTGGCTCGACAGTCATTTCTTCCGCGTGCTGCTACAGCTTTATCTGGCCTGGGGTCATTCGGTGCAGTCCTGGCTCGACGAACAGGAATTGGATGAGGCCGACAAACGGCGGATCAATTTCATCCTGCAACAGGTGATCGCGGCCATCGCGCCGTCGAACCTGCCGCTGAACCCGTCCGCCTTGCGGCGCGCCGACACTACCGAAGGACGCAGCATGGTGGATGGCGTCCGCCACTGGATCGACGACGCGATCCACAATCGCGCGATGCCGCGGCAAATCCGGCGCGGCGCTTACGAGGTCGGCAAGGATTTCGCGCTGACGCCGGGGGCGGTCGTGCATCGCAGCGAACAGCTCGAACTCATCCAGTACGCGCCGCAGACCGAACGCGTGCGCCGCCGGCCGGTGCTGCTGATCCCCGCACAAATCAACAAATATTATTGTTTCGATCTCCGGCCCCAGAACAGCTTCGTCGCCCATGCTGTCCGCGCGGGCATTCAATTGTTCATCGTGAGCTGGCGCAACCCGAATGCGGAGCACGCGCATTGGAATCTCGATACCTATGCGCGTGCGACGCTCGATGCGATGAACGCGGTCAGCGCCATCACCAAGAGCCGGACCATGGGCGTGATCAGCGCCTGCGCGGGCGGGCTGACGGCGATGGCGGCAATGGGATATCTCGCGGCCAGGGGCGAGCGGCGCGTGGTCAATCATTCGCTCCTGGTCACTTGCCTTTTTCCCAATCAGGGCTCCGACCTCGAATTGTTCGTGACGCCCGATGCCGTAGAATTGGCACGCAGCCATGTGCGCGCCAATGGCGTCATGGACGGCGAAGAGCTGGCGAAACTGTTTTTCTGGCTCAGGCCGACCGATCTCGTGTGGCGCTATTGGATCAACAATTACCTTCTGGGCAAGAATCCGCCGCCGCTCGATGTGCTGTTCTGGGATAATGATTCCACCCGCCTGCCCGCCGCGCTGCACAGCGATTTTCTGGACATGTACACGAACGATGTCTTCCACCGTCCGAATGCGATTGAGGTGCTGGGGCAAAGACTCGACTTCCGCAAACTACGGGTCGATTCCTATGTGGTCGGCGGCGAGGACGATTATCTGATGCCGTGGAAAGGCTGCTATCACGCCTGCCAGACGTTCAAGGGCCGCCATGAATTCATCCTCAGCACCAGCGGTCATGTGCAAAGCCTGCTGCGCCCGCCCCGCCTCGCCAATTCCTATTATTTCACCAATCGCGATTGCGATATGACGCCGCAGGCTTGGCGCGCCAGTTGCGTTCGGCAGGAAGGCACGTGGTGGGGACACTGGCATGCATGGCTCAACAGCGTTTCGGGCGATCTCAAACGCGCGCCCATGCAGCTCGGAAGCACGGATCATCCCGAACTGATGCCCGCACCCGGTTCCTATGTGTTCGGCTAGGCGGGGTCTTACGCCGACGCTTTTTCCGTGTGCGCGTTGTGCCCGGCGATGTAACCCTGGCAGAGGCAGCGCGCCAGCCCGTGCATGGAAAACCCACCCGCCGTCTCGCCCCCGCAATAGAGGTTTGGGATCACCTCGCCATTCATATCCACCACCTGGCATTTCGCATTGATGCGCAGCCCTGCGCGCGAATCATGGACGACGGGAGTCGACCACGCCGCATAAAACGGCGGTTTGGCGATTTTATAGAGCGGCTTGGGCTTGCCGAAATCCTCATCGGCCCCCGTGTCTACGAAGGAATTGTAGCGCGCGACGGTGGCCTCCAGATTGGCGGATGGCATCGGCACGCGCTGATATTTCATCTGGATCTTCGAAGCGAGGCCGGAGAGCGTATCGGCGCTGAAGAAGAAACCGTTCTTGGTGTCGACCCAAGGATGTTCCGTCGTCCATTTTTCGCGCGCCGCCGCATCGCCATCGAAGATCGCCCAGATCGGTCCGCCGCCATTCTTGCCGTCGCCGATCCCCGCCATTGCCGCCGGAATCCAGTTGGCGGCATCGAATTTGACGTTCTTGGCGTTTTTCGGGCTGTCCGGGAAATAGGGCTGCACCGTGTTGTAGCGGTTGCCGGGATATTGGCCGCCGGTCTCGTCGTAGATACGCTTGCCCAGCATATTGACGTGGATCAGATTCTGGAAATCTTTGACGCGCAGACCCGACGCGCCCGCTCTATCGAACACCCGGCTTCCCGGCATCCAGGTGAGATTGGAATAGATATATTGGGCGCCGATCTTGCCCGGTTTGGTGATGTTGTCGCCGATTTCGAGCGTATAATTCGCAGCCCCCCAGAGCGATGCGTTGATCGCCATGCCGGCGAGTTCGCCGCTCGCGTCCTGATTGGACCACGGCATCCCGGCGAGGCCGCAATATTCTTCCGTGAGGCGCGGATCGAACATCCGGCGGAAATTCACATTGCCCGACGAGCCGCCGGTCGCGACGATCACCGCTTTCTTCGCGCGCACATTCAGCACCCGCCCATTGTTGGTGACCGCGATCCCGAGCACGCGCCCCGATTTCGGCTGCTCGCGATAGATCGCCGTCATGCGATGCTCGAGCAGGATTTCAACACCGGCCTTGCGTGCCGCCGCTTCCAACGGCCGCATCAGACCATTCCCGTTAGAGGCCGTCGCGCGTTGCTCCGGCGGGAGCTGCTTGCCGGTCTCCACTTCGGGCCAATCGAGGACCGCGACGTGCATCTGGCGCGGCACCGAATTGCCATGCGCGGAACCGGCGCGGCCGTCAGGCTTCTCGTTGACGAATTTGACGCCATGCTGGAGGAGGAATTCGAAGGTCGGGGCGCAATTGTCGGCAAAGGCGCGGATGATCTCGCGATCGTTGAAGCGGTAATCGGCAGCGCCATTGGGCTCGGTCAGCGACCAGTCGGTCAGGTCGCGGAACACTAGATCGGGACTGTCCTGGATGCCGGCCTTCTTCTGGATGGACGTGCCGCCGCCGAGCGGAATATTCGCGCCGGAGCAGATCGCGTGGCCGCCAACGTCCGGTTCGGCTTCGATGATGATAACCGAGGAGCCCGCCTCGCGCGCGACGATGGCCGCGGGCATGCCGGTGGCGCCCGCCCCGATGATGACGACATCGGCTTCGCGGTCCCAGCGCGTGGGAAGCGCTTGGGCCTGGGCCGCCGCCGGTGTCGCGGCAAGGCCACCGGCCGCGGCGGCCGCGCCGGCAAGCGTGCCGGTCTTGATCAGATCGCGCCGCGAGATGTTGTTCTTGATGGCCATGGAAATCCTCCCAGATCGTTTGACACGACTATACCGGCTCGATCGACGGACTGCACCGAATCTTCCTGCCTTTTGGGGTAATGCCCTGCCTTTGGATAATGCATTGTAAGCGTGCGACAGCCCGTGGCATCCTGACGCGAAGGCCATCGGCTCAGGAGGCGAGCATGAGATTGTGTACCGTAATGGCCGCCGCGACATTCGCGACGTCCAGCGCCTATGCAGCGGCGACATATGAGGGAAGTGGCCGGGTGCCCGAGCAGTTCGTCCTTTCCGGCAAGGCGGCCGAACGTCTCCACGATTATGTTTCCATCAATCTCGATACCGCCGAGAAATTGGTCGCGGCCTGCCAAGCCAGCGCGCGAAAGATCAACAGTCCGGTGGTCGTCGTTGTCCTCGACCCGCAAGGTCTGCCGGTTCTGGAAAGTCGCATGGACGGTGAAGGCTGGATACAGATCAAGGCGGCGGAACAGAAAACATTGACGGCGCTGCGCACACGCGCCCCTTCGCATGTGCTGACCAACCGCAACGTCCAAAATCCGTTCACGAGTCAGAACGTTGCGGGCTATGGGCTCACCGCGAACAAGGGTGGTCTTCCCATCATCGTCAATGGCCAACTGATTGGCGCCATGGGAGCGGGCGGAATGGCGACCCCCTCCGGCGAGGAATCATGCGTCCGCGACGCGCTCGAGCAGGTCATTGGTCCGCAGCCGCCATTGCTGGCCGATGTGACGCCCCAACGCAACAACGCTCGCTGAAGGAGAACGCCCGATGGCCTTGAGGTCATCGCCCGAGGCACCGCCTTGGAGCGTCTGGTGGCGCGGGGGTACGGCCCTCGCTTATCATCCGGCTCTTTACTGCGCTCTGCGGCGCGCGCAATCTCCCGTCCTGACAATGCCGGCACGATAATGTCAGTATGATAACCGCGGAGGACATCGATGATTGATCGGATCAGACGCAACATCCTGGCAACGGGTGCCGCGGTGACCGCAATGGCCGCGGCGCCGCGCGCATTTTCTCAGCCGGCCGGGCAGGCAGGCGCCTTTTACGAAAAAGGCCCCGTTCGCATCTACTATGAGCAGGAGGGTTCCGGCTTCCCGTTATTGCTCATTGCCGGCGGAGGATTGAACTCGACGATCTCCGGTTTGCGCCGTGGCGATCCGTTCAATCCTTTCGAGGAGTTCAAGGCAGACTACCACTGTGTCGCGGCGGACCTGCGCAACGCCAATGCCGGCCAGTCCTCGGGACCGCTTGAGATCGACCGGCCATGGGATTCCCATACCGACGATCATCTCGGCCTGATGGATCATCTGGGCATTCAGAAATTCATGGTGATGGGCTTCTGCATTGGTGGCCCGTTGATCTGGAATCTTTTGAAGCGGGCGCCGGATCGCGTGGTCGCAGCCGTGCTGGCCCAGCCCAGCGGATTCCGGCCGGAGATGCCCACCCTCACCTATGACGGCAATATGGCCGGATGGGGCCCCGACCTGGTCAAGCGCCGGCCCGACATCACCATGGATACGGTCCAAAAATTCCTGACCAGGATGTACCGCAACAACCCCGACTTCGTGATAACCGTGACGCGGGATTTCGTGCGCAATTGCCAGACACCCGTACTGATCCTCCCCGACGATATCCCGGCGCATCCCTATGCCGTCGCCATGGAGGCCGCGATGCTCGCACCGAAAGCCGAAGTGAGTATGTTCCCGTGGAAGCAGCCCAAGGAGCGGATTCCGCTGGCGGTGCGCCAGATTCGTTCTTTCCTGAAGGCCCACCGGCCCGTTTCCGTTTAGGGGGCTCGTCCGTTTAGGAGGCTACGCCCTCTAGAACTGTGGGGATTTTTCTTCCGGCAAGGGTCCGAAACTCTGGCCGTTGAAGGTCACATTGTTCTCTTCGCAGATGACCTCTTCCATGGTCTGGGAGCGGTTCACCCGATAGGTCAGTCTGCCGGCCCAGGGCCCGGTGAAAGTGCCGGGGTCCTCGACCCGGATGGTCACGTCCAGACCCTTGCCCTTTTCATCCTTGATCGGCCGGTAGCGCTCCACGACATGCAGCTTTGCGGTGTGCGGCGTGCCGAACGGATCGACGAACGACATCGCGTGGGTTTTCACGCCGATGGTGTCGATGACGAGCGTGTCGCCTTCGTAATGGCCGACCGATTCTCCGTACCAGGACGGTTCCACCTTCGCGGAATGTTTCTGATTCAACCAGACGCGGCGGATCTGATGGTCGCGCTGATACAGGATCGTGACGCGGTCCTTGTTTTGCAGGAACTGCACAGCCTCGCGCATGTTCAGGATGGCGGGCACCGTCACCGGCCAGCAGGAATCGTCGGCCTGATAGACATGCTTCAAGGCGACTTCGCTGTCGGCGTTCTTCTTGACGATGGCGCGCGCCCAGGGTTGCAGGATGGGATTGTCCCAATTGCCGGCCATGATCTCTTCGGCGTCCTTGCTGTTCACCTCGAGCCGGGCGATGGGCTTGCCCTCCTTGGCGCCGGGGATGGGCTCGAACATGGGTTCGCCGGTGCGCACCCAGAGGCCGGACAAATCAGGCGCGCCCTCGTCCGAGGCCCCCACGTTCGCGGCGAGAATCGGACCGGCGGACGCGGACATCAGCACCGCCGCAACCATCGCGCTCAGCGCAAACCCTGTCTTCGACATTGGGCAACCCCTGTTTCGGTTGTCCGCACTATATCGGGTCCGATAGGCTGAGGAAAACCATGGAAATGGCCCGCATTCTGGGCTCTTGGTAGGCAATCGACGCCATGCCACAGTCGCGGCCGATTTTTTCCGGTACGCGCTGCCATGATGGAACAAAAGAATACCGCTCCCCGCATCGCCTATGGCGATTTGCGCGAATGGCTGGCGCTGGCGGACCGGTTGGGCGAGGTGCGCCATGTGGCGGGCGCGAGCTGGCAGGAGGATATCGGTCTTGCCGCCGAAGCGATCCTGCGCGCCGAGAACGGCCCCTGCGTCCTGTTCGACGATGTGCCGGGCTGTGCCAAGGGCTTCCGCCTGCTGCTCAACATGTTCGCCGGCACACGGCGCAACATGACGCTCGGCTTTCCCTATTTGCTGACGAAATGGGAATTGTCCGATGCCTATCGGGCGGCCTATCTCGCCAATCCGAAGCTTGTGCCGCATGAAATCGTCGCCGATGGGCCGGTGCTCGAAAATGTGCTGACCGGCGATGCGGTCGATGTGCTGAAATTCCCCGCTCCCGTCTGGCACGAAAAAGACGGCGGCCGCTACATCGGCACCGGCACGTTCTCCATCACGCGCGATCCGGAGGAAGGCTGGCTGAACGCCGGGGCCTATCGCGCGCAGGTGCATGATGCGAAATCGGTGGGCCTCGTCATGGCGGCGGGCCATCATGGCGGGCAGCATTACGAAAAATATCAAAAACGCGGCGAGCCCATGCCGGTCGCCATGGTGCTGGGCGGCGATCCGCTGTCGTTTTTCTACGGCGGGCTGGAAGTGCCCTATGGCACGTTCGAACTCGACGTAGTCGGCGGCTTGCGCGGGCGGCCCGTGAAGATGGTGAGGGGCCGCATCACAGGCCTGCCCTTCCCGGCGGCGGCCGAAATCGTGCTCGAAGGCTATGTGCAGCCGGATAAGACGCGGATCGAGGGCCCGTTTGGCGAATGGACCGGCCACTACGCGGGCGGCGCCAAACCTTGGCCGGTGCTGGACGTACACGCGATCTATCACCGCAACGATCCGATCCTTGTCGGCGTGCCGCCGATGGGCGCGGGTCCGGACGAGATGGCGCGCTATCGCGCCGTCATGCGTTCGGCCACCATCAAGGAGAACATGATCCGCGCCGGAGTGCCGGGCGTGGAACAGGTCTGGTGCCATGAGGTGGGGGCCGCGCGCTCGTTCCACGGCGTCTCCATCAAACAGCGTTATCCGGGCCACGCCGTGCAGGCCGGAACGATTGCCGCGCAATGCGGCGGCTCGGCCTATGCGTCGAAATATATCGTGGTGACGGATGAGGATGTCGACGTCACCAATCT
>DASYEG010000043.1:0-7587 GCA_036499145.1 Micropepsaceae bacterium
ATGTGCTCGAGATAATTGCGCCCGACGCAATAGACGCGCCGGACCGGAAATCGCTGGCCGCCGCCCACGATGGGAAGCGAAACCACCGGAATCGAAAACACCATGCCGGAATTGGAATCGGACGCCATGCCTTCAAATCTCCCCTACGCATTGTCGAACCACACGCCTTGTAGCATTGCTGGAAGATAACAAAAGGAAATCCGTCCCGCCGTCGCGATCAAGCGGCTTGTACGGCAAACCTCGCCCCGTCAATATCGCGCCAAACAATCGAGGAAACCGCATGTCCGACACGCTGATCCCCGTTCCCGACGCGTGGAAATCACGCGCTTACCTCAATGCCGAGCGATATGACGATTGGTATGCCGAGTCCATCGCCGACCCCGAGAGCTTCTGGGGCAGAGAGGGCAAGACGCTCGCCTGGATCAAGCCCTTCACGAGCGTGAAGGACACCTCGTTCGATCTGCACGATTTTCGTATAAGCTGGTTCGCGGATGGCACGCTGAACGTCTCGGCCAACTGCATCGACCGGCATCTGCCGGCCCGCAGCCACCAGACCGCCATCATCTGGGAGGGCGACGATCCGGCTCAATCGCGTCATATCACCTATGCCGAATTACATCGCGAGGTCTGCCGCTTTGCCAATGTGCTGAAGGCGAACGGCGCCAAACGCGGCGACCGGATCACGATCTATCTGCCGATGATCCCCGAAGCCGCCTACGCCATGCTCGCCTGCGCGCGCATCGGAGCAATCCATTCCGTGGTTTTCGCCGGCTTCTCTCCGGACAGCCTCGCGGGGCGCATCCTGGACTGCCAGAGCCAGATCGTGATTACGGCCGATGAAGGCCTGCGCGGCGGCAAGGCGGTGCCGCTCAAACGCAACACCGATGTCGCGCTAACCCAATGCCCGGATGTCCAACGCGTCATCGTGGTCAAGCGGACCGGTGCCAAGGAAATGATGCATGCGGGCCGCGACGTCTGGTATCACGACGAAGCCGCGAAGGTTTCAGACCAATGCGCTCCCGTCGAGATGGGCGCGGAGGACCCGCTGTTCATCCTCTATACCTCCGGTTCGACGGGCAAACCGAAGGGCGTGCTGCACACCAGCGCCGGTTATCTCTGTTACGTCGCATTCACCCACAAATACGTCTTCGATTACCACGATGGCGATGTCTATTGGTGCACGGCCGATGTCGGCTGGGTGACGGGTCACAGCTACATCGTCTATGGGCCGCTCGCCAACGGCGCCACCACGCTGATGTTCGAAGGCATTCCGAACCATCCCAGCACGTCGCGTTTCTGGGAGGTGATCGACAAGCACAAGGTCAATATCTTCTACACCGCGCCGACCGCCATCCGCGCTTTGATGCGCGAGGGCGAGAAACCGGTGAAGCAGACCAGCCGCGCGTCTTTGCGGCTTCTGGGCTCGGTGGGAGAGCCGATCAATCCGGAAGCCTGGCTCTGGTATTACCGTGTGGTGGGAGATGAGCGCTGCCCCATTGTCGACACCTGGTGGCAGACGGAAACGGGCGGGATTTTGATCTCGCCGCTGCCCGGCGCGACCGATCTGAAGCCGGGCTCCGCGACCAAGCCGCTGTTCGGGATCAGGCCCGCCCTTGTGGACCAGGGCGGGAACATTCTCGACGGTGCCGCGACCGGCAATCTCGTGCTCACCGATTCCTGGCCAGGCCAGATGCGCAGCGTCTATGGCGATCACCAGCGCTTCATCGACACTTATTTCAAAGCCTATCCGGGCATGTACTTTACCGGCGATGGCTGCCGCCGCGACGAGGACGGTTATTACTGGATCACGGGACGCGTCGATGATGTAATCAACGTGTCGGGCCACAGGCTGGGCACGGCGGAGGTGGAATCCGCGCTGGTGTCCGATCTGCGCGTCGCCGAAGCCGCCGTGGTCGGCTACCCGCACGACATCAAGGGCCAGGGCATCTACGCCTATGTGACGCTGAAGCTCGGACAATCGCCGTCAGAGGCCCTGGAGGCGGAGTTGAAGCAATGGGTGGGGGCGCAGATCAGCCCCATCGCGCGGCCCGACGTGATCCAGTTCGCACCGGGCCTTCCCAAGACACGCTCGGGCAAGATCATGCGGCGTATCCTGCGCAAGATCGCGGAGAACGACATCGCCCATGTGGGCGATATCTCAACGCTCGCCGATCCTTCGGTGGTGGACGATCTGGTGAAGAACCGACGGAGTGGATGAATAGATAAGTCCGGCTCGACTACGCCGGGCCGGACTTATCTATTTCGCGGGAGCAGGGTTCGCCGGCAAAGTGACCGGCGACTTGATATTCAAATCCACGCTGCCCGCGGGCCCGCTGACCCTGCCGTGCGCATTCAACAGAAATACCGCAACCACCGCGATCAGCAACGCCCCGACAATGAAGGCGAGCCACGGCGTCGCGCTGCTTCCCTCGCGCTCCTTGACGATATGTGTTTCCCGAATTTCGGCCATCATCAGCTCCTCACTTTTCGCTGTAACGAAAACGCGAACTGTGCCGCCATGTTCCGGTGCGGGCGAACCCACGGCCAAGCTCCAGCAGCCGGTCAAATCCCTGCGAAACGGTCCATCGCCTTGGCGAGCGCGATATCCTTGACCGTGACGCCGCCGGCATCATGGGCGGAAAGGGTGACCTCGACGGTTTTGTAGACATTCGACCATTCTGGGTGATGGTCCATCTTTTCGGCGGCCAGCGCCGCGCGCGTCATGAATCCAAAGGCCTGGTTGAAATCCTTGAAAATGAAAATCTTTGAAATCGCGTCGCGGCCCGCGACTTCGCGCCAGCCGGTCAGTTCCGCGAGCGCTTGCTTGCGTGCATCGCCTTCGAGCTTGGACATCGCCTACCTCATGTCATGAATGTTGCTAGTTTGCGCCGACACCTGCATCATGCCAATCCTAAACCATGGACTGGACACGCATCGAAGCTCCCAGCCTCGACGACATCGAGACGCTTGCGCGTGACGCCTTCGCGAGCCTGCCCGAGGGTTTTCGTGCGCTGACCGGCGAAATCGTCTTCATGGTCCAGGATTTCCCCGATGAAGACGTGATCGAAGAGATGGGATTGGAGACCGGCTTCGATATTCTCGGTCTGTTCCAGGGGGCCGATCTGGCATCGCGCGAAGGTGCGTCGTCCTCGCACAGTCCCACGATGATTTTCCTCTATCGCCGTCCGATCCTGGATTATTGGGCCGAGCACGGAGAACCGCTCGGCCATATTGTCCGCCATGTGCTGATCCACGAGATCGGGCATCATTTCGGCCTCTCCGACGACGGTATGGACGCGATCGAGACCCGCGAAAATCACCCGAGCTTGTAAATCCGCTCCGCGTGATAGACCGAGCCGCCGCTGCCGAGCTGGCTTGAAAACAACACGAAACGATCGACTGGGAATGGTCCGCTCGCGAACAGCGCATGTTGGGTCAGGAACTGCACGATCTTCTCTTGCGGGGCCGAGTGCATGCGGGCCAGCGTCACATGGGGCGAGAATTTGCGCTCTTCCGCAGGCAGGCCGATGCGTTGCAGAGCGGTTTCGATCTTCCTCTGCAGATGCAGGAGCGCATCGTTCGCGCGTACCCCGGCCCACAGCGCGCGCGGTTTCTTGCCGCCGAATTCGCCCACACCCGCAAGCTCAAGCGCAAAGGCCGGGGTGCGGATGCCGGCCAAAGCATCGTCGATGTCGTTGGCGACATTTTCATCGACTTCGCCGATGAAACGCAGAGTCAAATGAAGCTGCTCATCGCCCGCCCAGCGTGCGCCGGGCACACCGCCTTCAAGCGCGGTCAAGCGGTCGCGCACCGTTTCGGGCAGTTCCAATGCGACGAACAAACGGATCATGGCTGCGCCCATCTCCCCAGCGGCAAGCGGCGGCGAAAAAGAAATACGACCGCGCCATAAGCCAATCCACCCAGCACGGCCGCGAATATCAACGCAATCACGTCACCCCATGCGCTCCGCGTCACGCTGTCGGCGAGCCGCACGCCGGCAAGTGCGCCCGCGCCCGCCGCCGCCGCCGCGACGACGCTCGGTCCCAACGCGTTCCAGAACACGCGGTCGACGGCAATGAGTTTGCGGCGTCTGGCCATGGCGATCAACACTGCGACATTCACCCAGATCGCCAGCGAAGTGCCGAGCGCGAGGCCAACCGCACCGAAGCCAAGCCCCCAGACGAACGCGAATTTCAGCGCGATGTTGACGAGCACCGAAATCATCGTGGCCCGCACCGGACTGCCGGTGTCGCCGCGCGCATAAAAACTGGGTGCGACCACACGGATGAGGACGAAGGCCGGCAGACCGACGCCATAAGCCATCAGCGCGGCGGCGGACAATTCGGCGGCTTCGAGATGAAACGCCCCATGCGCGAAAAGCCCGCGCATGATCGTCAGAGGCACGGCGAAATAGGCAGCGACAAAGGGCAGCGTGAACAGCAATCCGAGCGCGGCGGCGCGGTTTTGCGCCGCGTTTGCAGCCCCCGCATCGCCTTGCGCGATGCGCGTCGACATTTCAGGCAGCAGCACTGTACCGAGCGCGATGCCGAGCGTGCCCATCGGCAATTGGTTGATGCGGTCGGAATAATAGAGCGCCGTCAGTGCGCCGGCCGGCAGGAAACTCGCGATCAGCGTATCGACGAACAACAGGATTTGCACGCTGGCAGAACCAAACGTCGCCGCCCCCAGCGCCCGCAGGAATTCGCGCATATCCGGGGTCCAGCGAGGCGCGTTGATCCTGAGCCCGAGGCCGTGGCGCGCGGCCGTCGGCACGATGAAGACAAGCTGCAACAGGCCGGCAAGGAACACGCCCCAGGCCGCGGCATAGGCCGGATTGGGAAACCAGCGTGCCGCGCCCAGCGTCGCCATCATCGCGACATTGAGCAGAAGCGACCAGGCAGCGGCGGCAGCAAACTTGCCATTGGCATTCAGCATCGCGGAGAGCTGGATCGCCACCACCGTCATGAGCAGATAGGGAAAGGCGATGCGCGAAAGACTGACCGCGAGGGCGAGTTGATCGGGGCGCGCCACGAAACCCGGCGCCAGCACGCGCACCACCGGTTCCATGTCGGCGAGTGCGACCACCAGCAGCACGACCTGCGCCACCATCTGCCAGGAAAATACGCGATTGGCGAAATCCGCGGCCGCCTTCGATCCCTCTTGCGTTTTCACCTTGGCGAAGCGTTGGATAAAAGCGGCATTGAACGCGCCTTCGCCGAAGATCGAGCGAAAACTGTTGGGCAGGCGCAGCGCGACCAGGAAAGCGTCGGACATCGGCCCCGAACCCAGAACCGCCGCCATCATGATGTCGCGCCCGAAGCCGGTGATGCGCGACAAAAGCGTGAAGCCACCAACGGAAAACAGCCGGCCGATCACGCTTGCGGGTCTTTCGCTCTGCGAATCATCCCCGATTATCGCGCGGATCCTGGCGCAATGGAGGCTGCTTGTGCCTGCTGAACCAGCTTCCGGGCCAGCGGCAGAATATTCTTCACGATCGCATCGACGCCCTTCGGATTGGGGTGCAGCCCGTCGGGCTGGATCAGGTCCGCCTTGAGCGCAACGCCTTCCAGGAAGAAGGGATAGAACAGGACACCGTATTTTTTGGCCAGGCGCGGAAAGACGGCATCATATTCCGCAGCATAGGACGCACCGAGATTGCGCGGACTTTTCATGCCGGCCAGCAGCACGGGGATTTTGCGTTGCTGAAGTTTGGCGAGAATCCCGTCCAGATTTTTTTCCATCTCGGCCGGGGCAAGCCCGCGCAACCCGTCATTGGCACCGAGTTCGACAATCGCCGCGTCGGGCGCGTCCTTCGCATCGCCGAGCGACCAATCCAGACGCGCCAGCCCGCCCGCGCTGGTGTCGCCCGAAACCCCCGCATTGACGACAGCGACTTTCAGTCCCTTTTGCGTGAGCGCCTGTTGCAGCCGCGCCGGAAAATCCATGCCCGGAGGAACGCCATAGCCCTGGGTGAGACTGTCGCCAAATGCCAGAATGCGAATGTTGTGCTCGGCGGCCTCAACACCCCGGGCAAGCAGCAACGACAACACCAACGCCGAAAGAATTGTCTTGAAGAAAAGGCCCATCGTCACTATCGCCTGATATCGCCATGCGAGCATCCGCCACACGCGACACGCCGCCCACCACCGCGCGCGCGCCATCCATCCTGCTCGAAGATGTAAGGCTGACATTGGCGAGCGCGGCCGGGGCGGTCAACATCCTCAATGGCGTCTCGGTCGCGGTGGAGGCCGGTGAGGCGGTTGCTCTGCTTGGCCCCTCGGGTTCGGGAAAATCCTCGCTGCTGATGGTGGCGGCGGGACTGGAAACCCCGACGGCGGGGCGCGTCGGCGTCGCGGGACGCACGATCACCGGGCTCGGCGAAGACGCGCTCGCGCGGTTCCGGCGCGAACATGTCGGGATCGTCTTCCAGTCCTTTCATCTGGTGCCGACCATGAGCGCGCTCGAGAACGTGGCGGTTCCGCTCGAACTGCTGCGGCGCGCAAATGCATTCGAATCCGCGCGGGCGGCGCTTGAGGCGGTGGGCCTCGCCCATCGGCTGGACCATTATCCCGGACAATTGTCGGGCGGCGAACAGCAGCGCGTGGCGCTGGCGCGCGCCATCGTGCATGAGCCCGACGTGCTGTTCGCCGATGAGCCGACCGGCAATCTCGACGGCGCCACGGGCGCAGGCATCGTCGATCTGTTGTTCGCGCTGCGCGCGCGCGTCAACGCAACCCTTTTCCTGGTCACCCATGAAGAAGCCCTGGCGGCACGCTGCGACCGGACTTTGCGCATGAAGGACGGCCTGATTGTGGCGGAGGAACGGACAAAATGAGTGCGTTTGCGCTGGCGATCCGTTTTGCGCGGCGCGAACTCAGAAGCGGCCTCTCGGGTTTTCGCATCTTCCTGGCGGCTTTGACGCTCGGAGTTGCCGCGATCGCCGGCATCGGATCTCTGGGGGAAACCTTCCTGACGGGACTGTCCGAACAGGGCCGCACACTCCTCGGCGGCGATGTGCGGCTGCAGCGGCTCTACCAACCCGCCACAGATGCGGAACGCGCGTTCTTGGTCCAATATGGGGCCGTCACCGAATCCGCAGCCCTCCGCAGCATGGCGACCAACGCCAATCAGCCGGACAGGCGCACGCTGATCGAATTGAAGGCCGTGGACGGTGCCTATCCGCTGTTGGGGGAGACGGTGCTCGAACCGGCGATGGCGCTACAGACGGCACTCGCCTGCGATGCAAGCACTTGCGGCGCGGTGGCCGAGGAGGCGCTCGCCGCCCGGCTCGGCTTGAGAATCGGCGACGCCATCCGCATCGGCAACGCGGATTTCACCTTGCGCGCGCGCATCGTGTCGGAGCCCGACCGCGTCGCAGGCGGATTTGCGCTGGGGCCCCACGTTCTGGTCTCCCGCGACGGGCTCAGGCGCGCCGGCCTGGTCACCGAAGGCAGCCTCATCAATTATGCCTACCGCGTGGCATTCGCGCGCGATGCCACGCCCGAACTGTTCCACGCGAATCTGGAAGCCGCCTTTCCCAAAGCCTCCTGGGAGTTCAACGATCGCAGCAACGCGCTGCCGCAGGTG
>DASYEG010000044.1:0-4396 GCA_036499145.1 Micropepsaceae bacterium
CTGGATTACGGCGCCGGCAAACTCAATCTGATTTCGCCCAATCATTGCGAGGGCAAGGTCGTCTATTGGCAGGCTCCGACGGTTGCCATTGTGCCTATGCGCGTGGATACCCAGGGAAAGATCACGTTTCCGCTGACATTGGACGGACACACCATTCGAGCCATCCTCGACACAGGGGCAACAAGGACCGCGCTCAATCTCGACGTGGCCAAGCGCGTCTTCAATATCGACACGAGCGATCCCGATCTCCAAAAGGTGGGAGAACTCAAAGGCGGCTACACAGCACAAATCTACAATCGAAAATTCAAGAGCCTATCGATCGAAGGTGTCACCGTCACCGATCCCCTGATTACGCTGCTGCCGAACATGGTGAGTTTGACATCCGAACAACGTTCCGCCGGTTCGCTGGTCCGCGACACCGACAAGCAGGCACCCGATATGCTGCTCGGCATGTCGGTCCTGAACAAACTTCACGTCTATATCGCCGCCCATGAGGGAAAACTTTACATCACGCAGGCCTCGACCCCTGCTCCCAACCCGGAACCGCTGCCCAACATCTCGGCCGCGCAATAGGCGCGGGGCGGCCGGCCGCCCCCTCTCACAGCTATGAATCCGGCGCGCGCGCGTTTATGAGAGACGCTCGCATATGCTTGGCTATTGCCGGAGTTTCCATGAGCACCCTGCCCGACCCCACCGCCGCCGACCGTCTCGACCGCCTGGTCAAGGGCGCGCTCAAATCCGGCGCCGACGCGGCCGATGCCGTCGAGTTCAAGAACATCTCGGTCGCTGTCTCCTATCGGCTCGGAAAGCTCGAAGATGTCGGACGGGCGGAATCCTCCGATCTGGGCTTGCGCGTTTTCATCGGCCGGCAGGTGGCGTTTGTTTCCTCGACGGATTTTTCGGAAAACGCGCTTTCGGCGCTGCCTGAGCGAGCGGTCGCCATGGCCCGGCTCGCGCCGGAGGACAAATATGCCGGACTCGCGCCTCGGGAAAGACTGGCGCAAGCCATTCCGGATGTGGAGATCGACGACCCTCAGGAGCCTTCGACCGTGCTTTTGGTGGAACGTGCCCGCGCGGCCGAGGGCGCCGCCCTGGAGGTTCCGGGCGTGACCAATTCGGAAGGCGGCAGCGCCGATTACGGCCGCACCATGGTAACGCTCGCCACCAGCGAGGGCTTCCTCGGAGGCTATGTCGGCACCAGCCGCAGCGTCGCGGTGTCGGTCATTGCCGGCGAAGGCACCGAGATGGAGCGCGATTATGACTACGCGCAGACACGCTTCGCCTCCGACCTGGAATCGGCCGAGGCGGTCGGCAAGCGCGCCGCGATGCGCGCCGTCAAACGCCTCAATCCGCGCAAGGTGAAGACCCAATCCGTGCCGGTCATCTTCGACCCGCGCGTGGCGTCCAGCCTGCTCGGTCATTTTGCCGGTGCGATCTCGGGCGCAGCCATCGCCCGCGGCGTCAGCTTCCTGAAAGACCGCATGGGCGAGCAGGTGTTCGGGGAAAACATCACCATCATCGATGATCCCCACCGCAAACGGGGCACGCGCTCCAAGCCGTTCGACGGCGAAGGCGTCGCCAACCGGATGACGGTCCTGATCGACAAGGGCCGGCTCACCACCTGGCTTTTGGATTCGGCTTCCGCCCGCCAATTGGGCCTTCAGACCACCGGCCATGCCGCGCGCGGCACGGGCGGACCGCCCTCGCCCTCGACCACCAATCTCCACATGGCCGCCGGCGCGCTTTCTCCCGTCGAGTTGATGGCCGATATCCGCGAAGGCTTCTACGTCACCGATCTGATCGGCATGGGCGTGAACGGCGTCACCGGCGATTATTCGCGGGGTGCGGCGGGTTTCTGGATCGAGAATGGCGAGATCGCCTATCCGGTCAGCGAAGTCACCATCGCGGGCAATCTGAAAGATATGTACCGCAATTTGACGCCGGCCGACGATCTGGTTTTCCGCTATGGCACGGATTCGCCCACGCTGCGCGTCGAAGGACTGACGATTGCCGGAGAATGATCTCGCCGATACCGGTCTTCTGGTTGCGGCCGTCCGGGAGGCGGGAACAATCGCGCGGCACTTCTATGGCGGCACCTACAAAAGCTGGCAGAAGAGCAAAGGCAATCCCGTCACCGAAGCCGATATCGCGATCGACGATTTCCTGAAGAAGACGCTTCTTGCCGCTCGCCCCGATTATGGCTGGCTCTCGGAAGAATCTATTGACGATCCGGCGCGGCTCGCGCGCGCACGCATATTCGTGGTCGATCCCATCGACGGCACCTATGGATTTCTGAAGCAGCGGCCGCATTTCACCATCGTGGCTACAGTGGTGGAAAAAGGCCGGCCCGTGTCGGGCGCCATCTATAATCCGATCACGGAGGAAATGTACGAGGCCGCGTATGGCGCAGGTGCGCAGCTGAACGGCAAACCTATCCATGTCAGCGGCCAAAGCGATTTTCCGCATATGCGATTGCTTGCGGAGAAAGCCGTCACCGATTCCACGCGCTGGACCGTGCCCTGGCCCGCTTCGATTGTGGCCGAAACGCGCGCCTCCGCCGCCTACCGCATGGCGCTCGTGGCCGCCGGGGAATTCGACGCCATGATTTCGCTCAGCCGCAAGGCGGATTGGGACATCGCCGCGGGCGACCTCATCGTGACGGAGGCCGGGGGCCGCGTCACCACGCGCAGCGGAGATACGCAGGTCTATAATCAGGCTAATCCGGTGCATCGCAACATCATCTGCGCCGGGCCGGCCCTTCATGCGCGCCTCATCGAACGCATGCGGGATTTGCGCGAATAGCGCCATTTCCTGCCCGGCCTGGGCATCCCAAGCGATGGAGGGTGAATGCGCCACCCCGCGCATGCTAAGAGCCTCTCATGAAGACGAATCCTTCCGCAGCCGAAAGGCCCGTGGCCCAGGGCGACTGGCCGTTGATCCGCCGGCTGCTGCGCGATTATCTCGGGCCGCAAAAGACGGTTCTCGCGGGCGCCATTCTTTGCATGATCGGCGGCGCGCTCACCCCTCCGGCGCAGGCCTGGCTGGTCGGTCCGGCGGTGAACTATCTTTTCCTGCATCCGCGCGCCGACATGCTCTTTCTCATCCCGGCGGCACTGGTTGGCCTCGTGATCGTGCGCGCGGCGGCCAATTTCGGAGAAGCGGTTCTGGTCGGCTCGCTCGGCCAGCGCATCACCGCGGGAACCCAGACCGATATGGCCCAGAGCATGGTCGGATTCGATCTGAAGACGCTGAATGCCGTGCATTCGGGTGCCTTCATCTCGAATTTTCTCTATGACGCCACGCTCTTGCGCGAGGCCGTCGTCAAAGGGATTCTCGCCTGCGGCAAAGAGATCATCTCCCTCATCCTGTTCGCGGCGCTGATGCTCTATCAGAATTGGCGGCTGACGCTGATTTCGCTCGTCGTGCTGCCCATCATCGCAGTGGTCACACGCAATCTCGGCCGCAGCGTGCGCAAGGCCTCCGGTCAGGGCATGGTGGACAGCGGGGCGCTGTCCACCGCCCTTGCCGAAATGCTTGACGGACGACGGATCGTCAAAGCCTATGGGCTGGAGGAACACACACTCGCCCGCATTCAAGCCAATATCGATCGTCGCCTGGAGTCGCTGTTGAAGGTGTTGCGGTCGAGCGCGATTTCCGCGCCCGCCGCGGATTTCTTCGGTGGGCTCGGCCTCGCCGTCGTGCTTTTTATCTCAGGCTATCTCGGCACGCACGGGCAGCTTACGGCCGATCAATTCGCCTCTTTTCTGGCCGCGATGCTTCTGGCCCAACAGCCGGTGCGCAATCTATCGAATGTGTGGACGGTGACGACAACCGGCATTGCGGCGGCGAAGCGCGTTTATGAGATCGTCGACACCGAGCCGTCCATCAAGGATGCGCCGGGCGCCAAGGGCTTGCGCATTTCCGCGCCGCCCTTCGGCGGCAATGTGCGCTTTGCCGGCGTCAGCTTCGCCTATCAGGCGGGTTCGGCGGCGCTGGACAATATTTCGTTCGAGGTCCCGGCCGGCAAGAAAGTCGCGCTGGTTGGCCCGTCAGGCGCTGGAAAAAGCACGATCTTCAATCTGCTGCTCAGGTTTTACGACGCGAACAACGGCCGCATCGACATAGACGGCCAGGACATTCACGCGGTGACGCTGAACTCGCTTCGCGGCCACCTCGCACTCGTGACGCAGGAGCCGTTTCTGTTCGACGACACGATTGCCGCGAATATCGGCTATGGCCGCGCCGGTGCGACACAAGATGAGATCGAATCCGCAGCCCGTTCCGCTGCCGCGCATGAATTCATCGCTGCCCTTCCCATGGGTTATGACACGCGCACCGGCGAGGGGGGCTTGCGGCTTTCCGGCGGTCAGCGTCAGCGTATCGCGATCGCGCGCGC
>DASYEG010000045.1:0-4045 GCA_036499145.1 Micropepsaceae bacterium
TGGCGATTCCCGCCTTGGTCGCCGCATCGAGCTTCCTCGCCGGAAGCCTCACGCAAATCGATTTCCTCATGCTGATCGCGCTTTGCGTGACGCAGATCATGTTGTGGTCCGCCATCGCGCCGCTGATCGCGATGCCGTCCATGTTCCTGGGCGGGTCGGCCGCCGCGGGCGGCATCGCACTCGTTGTTTCCATCGGTCAGTTCGGCGGATTTCTGGGATCGGCCGTCATCGGTGTGCTGAAGGAACGTACCGGCGACTATGCCGCGGCCATGGCGGTCATCGGATTGATCCTCGCGCTCTCGGCCATCACCGTGCTGACGCTCGGGCGCACGATGACCTCACGTCAAGTGACCGCGGACGCATCGCGCGTCAACTGATCGTGCAGGCTCGCCACGTTGCCCATGCGAAACCCATATCCGGACATACGGCGCAATGTGTCCAATTCCTTGAGCAGCCAATTGCGATTCTGCCGGCGCGCCCAGAACAGCGGCCCGCCTTCGTAATTCGGGAACCCATAGCCGTTCACCATCACCAGATCGATATCGGAGGCCCGCGCGGCGATGCCCTCCTCCAGAATCAGCGCAGCTTCGTTGACCATTGCGATCAGCGCGCGTGTGCAGATCTCTTCGGCGGTGAACGCGTGACGCACGAACCCTTTGGCAACGGAAGCCGCCTGGATCAGGGCGTGGACTTCCGGATCGGGCTGGCTTTTCCGTTCCCCGGAACGATAGCGATACCAACCGGCGCCGCTCTTTTGCCCGAGCCGGCCCCGCTCACAGAGCGTGTCGGCGATTGCCGCATAGCGCTCCCTCGGGTCGCGCGTCTCGGCGAGCCGCCGGCGCATGCGCCATGCGATATCGAGGCCCGACATGTCGGCAACGGCGAACGGACCCATGGCAAAGCCGAAATTCTGTAGCGCGGCATCGATATCTTCCGGATAGGCGCCTTCCTCCAACATGAACTCGCATTGGCGGCGATAGGCCGCGAAGATGCGATTGCCGATGAAGCCTTCGCCGACCCGCGCGACGATTGGGAGTTTGCGCAAGCGCTTCGCCGTATCCAAAGCGGTCGCCAGCGTTTGCGCGCTCGTTCCGGCGCAGCGCACCACCTCGACGAGGCGCATGACATTCGCAGGACTGAAGAAATGAAGACCGACCACATTCTCGGGCCGCTCAGTCGCCGCGGCGATACGGTCGAGATCGAGGTAGGACGTGTTGCTCGCCAGCACCGCATCGGGACGCAGAATAGGACCGAGAGCGTGGAACAATTGCGTCTTCACATCCATCTCCTCGAAGACGGCTTCCACAATCAGATCGGAATTTGACAGAGCCTGGAGATCGTTTGCGGGGCGCACGCGCGCGAGGCGCCGGACCGCTTCATCGGACGAGACGCGCCCCGATGCCGTCATCCGATCGTAGATCGCACGCATACGCGCGAGGCCTTGCTGAACGATCGTCTCATCGCGATCCACAAATGTTACGCCAATCCCCGCATCGGCAAAGCATATGGCGATACCGACACCCATCATTCCGGCACCGATGATTCCGACATTTGAAACAGAGCGTGGGCCAATGCCTTCCAGCCCGGTGACCTTCGCAGCCTGCCGCTCGGCAAAAAACAGATGGCGCAGCGCGGCGGCTTCGGTCCCAACGCGAAGCGCCTGAAAGACCGACCGCTCCCGCGCCAGAGCTTCACCGATGGGAAGCGTTGCCGCCGATTTCACGGCGACAATCGCAGCGATGGTTTGGGGACGATTGCGTCCCAGGCGAAGCGCAACGCCGGCCGCCTTTTCGACCGCAACGGAATCTGCTGTGGGCACCGCTTCCGCGCCTAACGGACGTTTACGGCCACGTAGCATGCGGGAAAAAGTCACTGCCCCGGTCCAAAGCCCATCGCTCTCGATTACGGCGTCGATCAGGCCGGAATCCACAGCCTCTTTCGCGGCAACGCGCCGACCGCTGCAAATCATCTCGATCGCAGCGGCGACGCCGATAAGTCTTGGGATGTATTGCGTTCCCCCTGCGCCCGGAATCATGCCGAGCATCACCTCGGGCATGCCGACGACCGCGTTCGAAACGGCCACGCGCGCATCGCACCCCAAGGCCAGTTCGAAACCGCCGCCGAGGGCCGCCCCATGGATAGCGGCGACGAACGGCTTGGGACAATTCTGGATCGCCGCGATGATCTGGGGCAATTGCGGATCTTCGAGTGGTTTTCCGAACTCTTTGATGTCCGATCCCGCGACGAATGTGGTCCCGGCACCGATGATCACCGACGCCTCTATGGCCGGATCCTTTTCCACGCTATCGATGGCGGAGAGGAGTGCGCGGCGGACCTCGATCGAACTCGCGTTCACCGGCGGATTGTCGATGACGAGAACCGCAATCTCTCCGTCGCGCTCCACGCGCACACACGGACTTGCGCCATTTGCACGGCCGCTCGTCACGCCAGCCGGACCAAGGCGTCCACTGCGATGACGCCAAAGCCCTCCTCCAGCACAAGCAGTGGATTGATCTCCGCTTCGGCAACCCGTGGATCGTCGAGGACGGCAAACTGCGACAGCGCCACAATCGCCGACGCGAGCGCATCGCGATCCCCAGCCGGCTGTCCCCGATATCCATAGAGCGCCCGCAGTGTCTTCACCTCTGCGATCATGTCGTGGGCCGTATCAAAGCCGACAGGCGCAAGCCGCAAAGCGCGGTCGCGGTAAATCTCAGCCAGCACGCCACCGGCGGCCAATATCACGATGGGACCAACCTCGGCGTCGCGCCGGTAACCCACCAGAACCTCACCGACACCTCTGACCATCTGCTGGACCAGCACGCGGCGGACGTCGGTTTCCGGTAGATTTTTTATAACATTCGCTCGAATCCGCGCGATCGCGCGATGGAGACCGCGATCATCCGTGACGCCGAGCACCACGCCACCGGCTTCGGTCTTGTGGGCGATATGAGGCGACAGGATTTTGACGGCGACGGGATAGGGAAATCCAAGCGTGGGCGGGGATTCGGAATCTACCGGCACAGCCATCGCCGGGGCATGCGGGATTCCCCTGCGGTCCAACAATTCATACGCTTCCAATTCGTCGAGCAAGCGTCCGGCGCCGGCCGTGAAAGCCGTGGCGCGGGCCGGTAGCGGCCTTGGTGTGCGGCGCGCGAAAGCGGCAGCGATCGAATCGGCGCAGGATTCGGGGGTACGGAAATTCGGGATACCCGCGGCCGTGAGCTGCGCCAGCGCCTCGGGGGCGTCCGGCACGACGAACGCCGCAAGCGGCTTTCGCGAAGCCGCGCAGTCGATCAGCGGACGCACCACGCGTTGAGGTTCAAAGCGCGCGGATGAACCGGGCACCGCGACGATCAGATCGAATTCCGGCGCGGTCAACAACACGTCCAACGCGCTTTTCACAACAAGGTATCGCGTGCCCGCGAGCGTGAGATCGACTATGCGGGCCGGCGCAACATCGACGCCTGCTTCAGCCAGTCGCGCAAGCGTGGCCTCGGTTGGCGGTTCAACCGCGATATTGCGGATACCGAGCTGGTCCACGACCATCGCGGCCCCGCCTGCGGTGGTGGTTACCACGCCGACCCGCGGCCGGCGTCCCGCCGCCGGATTCGCCGGCATGCGCCTGAGCAGCGCAAGTCCTTCCAGCGCAGCATCCAATGTTTCGACGCGTGCGATTCCACAATCCTTGAGAAAGGCGTCCGCAACATCGTCCTCACCGGCAAGGGCTCCGGTATGGGTCATGGCCAACTCCGCCGCCGCCATGGAACGTCCAAGCTTATACGCAAGAATGGACTTGCCGCGTTCGGCCGCGGCCAGCGCAAAACTTCTCAGCGAATCGCTGTTGCGGATGGTCTCGAGAAACAGAAGATAGGCGTCCACCATGGGATCATCGAGTGTCGCAGCGCATATTTCGCCGATGCTGAGATCGATTTCATTGCCCACCGACACAAGCCCGGCAAAGCCGATGCCGCGTGCTTTGCCGCGCGAGACCAGTGCGCCGATCATGCTGCCGCTGTGAGACGCAACGAAAATGCGACCCATC
>DASYEG010000046.1:0-2973 GCA_036499145.1 Micropepsaceae bacterium
GTTACAGGGCCGATATCAATGCGGCCCTGACGCTCGACCCGACTTTTCCGGACGCGCTGGTGGAGCGTGGCGCAATGAAGATGGATGCGGGCGACAAGGCCGGCGCGCGCGCCGATTTCTTGCAGGTGCTGGTGCGGGCGCCGGACAGTCCCGCGGCCGACAGTGTACGCAAGCGCATCGAAGCGCTGGAAGTCCACGACCCCTAGTTCCCATAGCGCACGCGGACCGAAGCACAGCCAGTTAGTCTCTACGTCCGCATGACGTGTTTGCGGGAACGCGATCATTGAGCGGGTGACGGATATGAGAACCTTGTGCCGAATGGCGCGTCAGCCTTGCTAAGGAAATTCCCTCACAAGCCGAACTCCGATTGGTCGGCGGAAAAGCGCCGCGAAGATCTACAGCCCGCCAATTCGTGGATTGGCCGGTCGTCTCAATTCCGCGGGATCGAACCTATCCGGCCGATTGCCCATGTCGTGATGAAGTCAAAATCTTGATCCTCGACGGCGCAAACCGAATGTCGAAACCAAATCGCTCATCTATCGCGTTGCCACCCGTCACGGAAATCGGCGCGTTTGATCGCTAGCCGAAGACCTGCTTCAAGAGGGCGGTGGTTCGTGCGGCCGGGTTGGTTCGGATCGCGGCTTCTTCCACTGCCAGATAATGAAACAGCCCATCGAGCGCCTTTCCGACTGTGAAGTCGGTAAGGTTGAAATTTCCGACCGACTGGCCGACGAAGGGAATTCCCTTAGCCTTCGTTTGCACGGTGTTGAGCGCCATGACGGCACCGACCCCGTTCAACGTCGTGTCGACAACCGGACGGAAGGAACTCGTCAGGGAACCCGAAGTCGTTCGTTTGAAATATTGAGTGGCTGAGTCCTGAGGACCGGTGAGGATTGTGCGGGCATCGTCGAACGTCATTTTCGATGTGGCATCGACAAAAATATCGAACGCCTTCGGCGCCGCCTGCTCAGCCGCACGATTCATTTTCAGTCTCAGATCATCCAACATGCCGCTTGCTCCGACTGCTTTAAGAGCGCCTTCTATCTTCTGGAGCGCGTCCGGCAGCGGAATACGGATGTCAGGGTCAGCATTGTATCCATCTGTCTTGCCAACACGCCCGACAACGCGCTGCGAAGCAACTTTGAGTGCATCTTTGAGACCAAGGCCAATCTGATTCTGGCTCAAACTTGCACCGCCTGAACCGGCACTCGCGCCCAAACCGCCCGGGATTTTATTGAGAAGCCCACCCAAAGGATCGGATGAAGATTTCTGCGCGAGAGCCGCAAAGGGGGCGAGCGAAAGGACGGTGGAAAGGACGACACGGCGTGTAAGCAAATATCCTAGCATGACGCCCTCCGATGAGATTTCCACCATCTACCGCGCAGACTAGCACGGTTTGGAACTTCGCCGCGAACGCACGCTTGGCGTTAGGGCGCCATTGGCGCACCGGGTAAGGGGTGACGCCATTCTTCCCGCACGTCCGGATCGGTTTCGGCAGGAGCGTGTTTCGTGGCCAGCGCCAGGAAATCTTCGCGCGGCACCAGCCTGGAAAGCGCCCATACCGCCATGGCGCGCACCAGCGGCGATTCATCGCTCAGCCTTGCTTCCACCACGGCTGCCAGCGGGGAATGACCGGAGTTGCCGATGGCGATCAGCACATTGCGGATGAAGCGGTCGCGCCCGATGCGTTTGACGGGCGAACCGCGGAAAATCTCGCGAAACGCCGCATCGTCCAGCAGCACGAGTTCACGCAGCAGCGGCAGGGTCAGTTCGATGCGCGGATGAAACGCCGTCTCGCGCGAGGCTTGCGCGAATTTGTTCCAGGGACACACGGCCAGGCAATCGTCGCAGCCATAGATGCGGTTGCCGATGGCTTCGCGGAATTCCCGCGCGATATGGCCCTTGTGCTCGATGGTGAGATAGGAAATGCAGCGCCGCGCATCGATGGTGTAGGGCGCGGGGAAGGCGCGCGTCGGGCAGATGTCCAGACAGCGCGAGCAGGTACCGCAGGAATCGGCTTGTGGCGGGTCGGATTCGAAATTCATTGTGGTGAAGATCGAGCCCAGGAACAGCCACGATCCAAAATCGCGCGCGACCAGATTGGTGTGCTTGCCTTGCCAGCCGATGCCAGATGCGGCGGCCAGCGGCTTTTCCATCACCGGGGCGGTGTCGACGAATATCTTCACATCCCCGCCATAGGTTTGGACAATCCATGAGGCGAGCCGCTTCAGGCGGCCTTTCAACACCTCATGATAATCCGCGCCCTGGGCATAGACCGAAACCACGCCGCGTTCCCGCCGGGTAAGCGCGAGCAGCGGATCGGCCACGGGCGCATAATTGACCCCCAAGGTGATGATGCTTCTCGCATCGGGCCACAGCACGTGCGGATCGGCCCGGCGCGCCTGTGTCGTCTGCATCCAACTCATGTCGCCGTGATGGCTCAGCGCTAGATATTCCGCGAGTCTCTCGGCCGCGCCTTCGGGGCGTTCGGCACGCGCGAATCCACATACGTCGAAACCTTCCGCGCGCGCCCGCGCGCGGATCGCCTCGCGAACATCCGCATGGTTTAGCGTCTCAGAAATCGAGTTCCGCATAATGGGATACCGGCGGCTGGCCCGGCACGCGATCGCTCAGCAGCGGGCGGAAAGAGGGTCGCGATTTCATGCGCGTATACCATTCGGTCAGCGCGAGATGCTCGGTCCATGGAACCTCGCCGAAATAGTCGAGCGCCGAAAGATGGGCGGCCACCGCGAGGTCGGCGAGCGTGACATCGCGGCCGGCGAGGAACCCCCGTGTCTCGGCGAGTGTGCCGAGGCCGGGCAGCGTATCCTTCAGCGCCTGGCGGCCGAGACGCACCGTTTCCATGTTGGGGGGGCGCCGGTTGATGCTGCCGGTGTGGGACTGCGATCCCTTTTCGAAGACGATGCGCCTTGTGGCTTCTTCGTGGAGATTGTTCATCGCCCAATCGAACAG
>DASYEG010000047.1:0-6406 GCA_036499145.1 Micropepsaceae bacterium
AGATCGGGTCGACACCGATATGGATGATCTTGGTGCCCTCCCGGGGCGCCTTGTGCTTGGGGACCCAGGGCACATCGGCTTCCAGGACCACGATGACATCGGCGATATCGAAATAGCTTTCCGGATTGCCGCCGAAATTCATCGCGCTGTCGGACGGCATGCACATGTAATGATGCTTGCGCTCGAACACCGGAATGGCGAAACGCTCCGCGAAGCCTGCGAGCTTGGCCACATCGGCTTCCACGCGCCCCGCGCTGCGGGTAATAATGAGCGGAAATTCGGCCGCCGACAGCATCCCGGCGGCCTCATCAATGGCGCGGGTGTCGGGAAAAGCCGGTGTCGGCGTGGCATGGCGCGACGGCGAGGAATAGCGGAAATCCCTGATGGGGGCCGCCAGCATCTCGCGCGGCAGCGTCATATAGACAGGACCCATCGGCTCGCTCATCGCGATGTTCAGCGCCCGGTCGACGGCGGCTTCCAGCACCTCCCCATGGGGAAGCTCATAATCCCATTTGACGAATTCGCGCACCATCGCACGCTGATCGCGCATCTCCTGCGGCCAATGGATTTCGCCACTGCGCATGCCCATCAGCCCGCCCTCTTCCGAGAACGGCGTGCGGCCCGAGGTGAACAGCACTGGAATATTGCCGCGCCAGCCATTGATCAGACCGCAGATCGCGTTGGCGGTACCGACATTGACATGCACCATCACCGCCTGCGGCCGGCCCGTCTTGAGGTAATACCCCTGCGCCATCGCGATGGCGACATTCTCATGGGGCACGGTGACCGGCTTGGGCACCGTGGTGCCGTGCGCCTGGGCCTTCGCATAGGCCTCGATCAGCGGCGCGAAATCCGTGCCCGCATTGGCGAAGAGGTAATCGATGCCGCGGTCGGCGAGCAATTCCAGATAGGCATCGGCGACGGTGCCGGACGCGATGGTTTTGGTCGGCACGAAGAACTCCGATTACGATTTCAGGAAGGGCACGGCAAGCCGGATGAATTCATCCGCCGCGTCCCACGGCACCAGATGCTTGCAATCATCCACGATATTCACATCGAGATCGGGATATTTCTCCATCAGCAGCTCGGCGCGTTCCGCGGCATTGGCGCGGTCGTCGCGCCCGAAGATGAGCAGCAGCGGCATTTTGAGCGACGTCAGACGTTGCCACAGCGGCACCGCCGGTTCCTTCGGGGGTGCTGCTTCAGCCGCCGCATTGCGCGCCACGAAGGCCTGGAAATTCCGGCCGATGCTGCGCGCATGGCGAAGCGCCAGCGCCTCGGGCGTGATCAGTTCATGATGGAAGAGATTGGCCTCCAGCAGCTTGCGCGTATCTTCGATTGTGGGTTCGGATTCCGCCATGCGCCGTTCCAGCCGCTGCTGCGCGGCGGCGCCGCGATCCTCGCCGGCCCCGTCGAGCGGCGGCAACAGGCTGCCCGTGCCGAGCACGACGATGTGGGTGTAGCGCTCGGGTTCCCTCAGCGCGAGCTGCACCGCCGGATTGCCGGCCTGCGAATGGCCCACCAGTGCCGCCTGTTTCAGCCGCAGCGCGTCCAGGAATTTGGGCACGATATCGCGGCGATAGGCGGTGGAGTGGTCGGTTGGCACATCGGAAAGACCGAACCCCGGCTGATCGAAGGCAATGGCCTGGAACCCGGCATTCGCGAGCGGTGTGAGATTGCGCGCGAACACATCGGCCGACGAGCCGAGCGACGCCCCATGCAGCAGCAGCACCGGCGGACCGTCGCCGTCCTCGATATAGCGGATCCTGAGCCCGTCAACCGTAATGAAATTGTCTTCCATGTGCGTCATGGAATCGCCGCTCACGCTGACCTCCTTGTTTGAGTCGGGTGCTTCATATCATAGGCTCACGAAATTATTCGTCCGTGATGTCGATCCAATTGCCGTCCGGATCGCTCATCTGCCATTTGCCGGTGGCGTGCTTTTCGAAGAATCGCCGGCGCACGTCCGATTCCGGACTGCCGCCGAGCGGCACCGGCGCGAGAATGGGGTTGGCGCCCGCGGCCTCGGCGACATGTTTCTTGAAGCCTTCCAGATCCTCGACATGGAAGCCGACATGGTCCGGGCCGGGACGCTTGATCGACATGCCTTCGAACACGGGAATGGACCAGGGCAGGATCGACAGCGTCACCCGTCCATCCGTCAGATGATAACCGGGCGACCGCCCCTTGCGATTCACCGGCTGCAACTCGAACACATCGGCGTAGAACTCCGCGCATTGTTCGGCGTTCGGCGTGCGGATGGCGAATTTGTTGAAATAGCGATCCTGCGCCCAGCCTTCGGCGGCGATGTCCGCATAGACCTCCTTGCGCGTATCCTGTTTCTTCTGCGCCAGATCGAAGACATTGCCGTCCGGATCATGCCCGCTATAGGCCGCGAAGGGGCGCGCGGAGGGACGTTTCACCAGGTTCGCGCGGGGATATTTTTTCTGCATGCGTTCGAGCACGGGCGCGACATCGTCCACCACCATGCCGAAATGATCGATACCCCCGACATAACCGTCACGGCGTGGAATCAGATTGAGTCCGACATATCCGTCGCCGGTCGTGGCCGCCGAACCGGGCCGCGTCCTTGCCGAAGGCTTCAACCCGAACACGGCCTGATAGAATTTTTCCAGATTCGCGTAGGCCGGGCTGATGATCGCCATGTGGTTGATTTGCGCAAACATCGGCACAATCTCTCATTCGTCCGTAATGTCGAGCCAATTGCCGTCGATATCCGTCATCTGCCATTTGCCGGTGGCGCTGGTTTTGAAGAACTCTTGACGCACCTTGGATTCGGGACTGCCGCCGAGCGGCACCGGCGCGAGATAGGGATTGGCGCCCGCGACCTCCGCCACATGCTTCTTGAACCCTTCGAGGTCCTCGACATGAAAGCCCAGATGATCGGGACCGGGACGCTTGATGGACATATTGGCGAAGATCGGGATCGACCACGGCAGGATGGAAAGCGTGATGCGTCCGTCCGTCAGATGATAGCCCGGCGCTTCGCTTTCGCGGTTCACCGGCTGCAGCTCGAAGACATCGGCGTAGAATTCCGCGCAGGCTTCGGCGTTCGGCGTGCGGATGGCGAATTTGTTGATATAGCGGTCCTGCGCCCAACCCTCCTCGGCCTGTTTCTTGTAGAGGTCGACGCGGGTGTCGTTTTTCTTCTGTGCCAGATCGAAGACGTTGCCGTCCGGGTCATGGCCGCTATAGGCGGCGAAGGGGCGTGTGGAAGGACGCTTCACGATGTTGGCGCGCTTGTGCTTCTTCTGCATGCGTTCCAGAACGGTTTCCACATCGTCCACCACCATGCCGAAATGATCGATGCCACCGACATAGCCGTCGCGGCGCGGGATCAATTGCATGCCGACATATCCGTCCGAGACGATCGGCGCGTCGGTAAGACGGAAGGCGGAATATTTCAGACCGAACACGGCCTCGTAAAACTTGCTCAGCGCATTATATTGGTGACTGATGATGGCGGTATGATTGATCTGGGCGAACATTCTTTTCTCCGGTCTTTTTTGTCTTTTCTCTCACGCCATGGCGCGGCGGCGTTGCGGCTCGGCAGCGACATACGAAGTCCTGGCGCGCACATTGGCGAGGATGAATATCCACACGCAGCCAAAGAACATGGGGATCGACACCAGATAGTACATCGTTTGCAGCGGCCAATGCAGCGCCAGCATGATGCCGGCGAACATGATGCTGATGATCGACCCGATGCGGGCGACGCCATGCGCCCAACTGACGCCCGTCGATCGGATGTCGGTGGGGTACAGCGTGGCGGCGAGCGCGGCCAGCGTGATCTGCGTGCCGATGTTGAAGAAGCCCGATGCGAAGATGGTCGCGGAGAGCGGATAGAACGCCCCGCCTGCCCAGCCAATCAGCGCGATGCACACGCCACCGCCTGCAAAGGATCCAGCGAGCACCTTGAAGAAACCGTATCGGTCGGCGAGGAACCCCAGCGTGATCACGCCCAGAATGCCGCCGAATTGCAGCGAGGCCGCCGCGCGCAGTGCTTGCGCCTCGGGCAGGCCGGTTTCGGTCGTCAAAGTCGGCAGCCAATTGTTCAGATAGTTCAGCGCGAGCGTGTTCATGAACAGACAGAGCCAGATCAGCACCGTCACGCTGCTGCGCCCTTCGCTGAAAAGACGCAGCGGACGAAGCCGATGGGCGCTTTTCTCCCGCAACTCCTGGCGCAGCACGAAATGCGTGCCCTCCTCGAACGACAAAGCAGGATTGATCTTGCGCAAAATGGCAATGACGCCAGCGCTTTTGCCCTGCACCGTCAGGAGCCGGATCGATTCCGGAAGCCACGCCGCGAGGACAATCGCCATCACCAGCGTCATCGCCGCGGCAACATAGAATTGCGCCTGCCAGCCGAATGCCGGAACCAGATGGGACGCGAGCAGCCCGCCCGAGGCCGAGCCCATCGCGTAGCCGCACCCCATCAATGTGACCATGGCGGCGCGGCGGCGCTTGGGCGCGAATTCGTTGACGATCACGACAGACAGCGGGACAGCGGCCCCGAGACCGAGTCCGGTCAGGAAACGCAACACCATCAAGACATTCAGGTCGGATACCCCTGCGAACGCCGGCGACAGCAGTGCCGAAATCTCCGGCACCTGGGTGACGATGAGGGAGAACAGCGCCACATAGATGATGGTCAGAACCGTGACGCGCTTGCGGCCATAGCGGTCGGCCAGCGGCCCGATGATGAGCGCGCCGATGGCCACGCCCAGCACGCCCGATGAGAAAACCGTGCGCAGCGCGCCGCGTCCCAAACCCCAATCATGGGTAAGGGCGGGCGCGACATAGGCGATGGACTGATTGTCGACGCCGTCGAGAAACAGGGTTAGCCATGCCATGAAGGCGATGAGGCATTGATAGAAACTCACCGGCTGAGCATCGATGATGTCCGCGACGTCGACCGGCTTGGTCATCTCTAACGCCTCCCACTGGCCTTTGGCCTAATCGGGTAATCCTACACGCAAAAAACCGCGCTGTCCCAGAGGCATAGACCAAACGCACCCCGCAAAAGCACCGCAAAAAGAGATCAGATTTTGCGGTCAACCGCGTCGCCGGCGGCGGCGATGCCGTTCAGATATAGCTCCCATACCAGGAGGTTCTTGCGGCAGGCCTCAACGACCGCGTCTTCCATATGCAGGTCGCGTGAGAATTTGGCGATTGTCTGCCAGCCCATATCGGAATGCTCGATGTCGGCCTGCTCGTGCAGTTCGAAGAAATCCAGTTGCTCATTGTCGAGCGTGAACAGTGCGCCCCAGCGTTCGCGCTCGAGCCCGAACCAACCCTTGTCACGCATGACGCCATCGCCATAACCGGGCACATTGGCGCGCTCCGCGCAGGTGTTGGCGACGATGCCTTCCAACCAATGGCGGTTGGCCATCAATCCTTCCCAAGCGGCCCAGGCGATTTGCGTGGTGTCGATCGGTTTCGCCGCGCGGATGTCATTCAGGCTCATGCCGATATGGGTGCCGAGCTCTTCCAGGATCTGCCAATGCGCCTTGCCGTGGCCATGCTCGTGATCGGCGATGACCTCTTGCGTGCAAGCGCCGATGATCGCGATGCGCGTGTCCCAATCCGGGCAATTGGCGGCGACTTTCAGTTTCAGGACAGAGTTGCGCTGACGCGTGTTCTGCCGGTGCTGCATGATGAAAGATTTCGCGCGGCCTGGCGTCATCGGCTCCTTGAAAAAACGAGTCCGGCGACAAAAATCATCGACCACTGCGTCCAGGCGGCGAAGGATCGGGTCTTGCTGAGAGGCCATCGAATGTTCCTGAAGGGTCGGCACACGCGCGTTCTTGCATGCCTGTTTGCGAAGCGAAATTCGAGGATCCTCACCCGGACACTCCGAAGAGGCTGGTGCCGGCTGCAGGATTTGAACCCGCGACCCCGTGATTACAAATCACGTGCTCTACCAACTGAGCTAAGCCGGCCCATGGCTTTGCGACATACGACGAATGCGGGCGAGTGGGCAATCGCGCGTCTTTCAATTTCCGATTGCCGGAATGAAGAGCCATGCCTCCCCGATGCACAACCAAGCGAGACGCCATCGAACCGGTGGCAGACCGAAGCAGCAGCGGCGACGCCGATGCGCTCGCCCACGCGGCGTTGCGGATCGATCTACTCCGCCGGAAGCGGTGCCGGTTTCCCCTCGGCGACGGAGCTCGGGCTCTTTTGTGGCAAAGGCATCCAGAGCAGATACAGCGCCATGAAGGCCGAGAGCAGAGCGAGGGCGGCGCTGGCAAAGAACGCATAATCCCAGGTGCCCGTGCTTTCGAACAGCTGCGCGCCGAGCCCCCCGCCCAAAAGGGCCGCGAAACCCTTAGCACTATATAAGAAGCTGTAGTTGCCTGCCGAGTTCTTGCTGCCATACATG
>DASYEG010000048.1:0-12605 GCA_036499145.1 Micropepsaceae bacterium
ATCGCGCCGATCACCGGCAGGCGCTCGGGCGCATGGATCATCACCGGCATTCCCAAGCGTTCCGCTTCCGGCCACAGCCAATCCGCCGCGCCATTGGTGAGCAGCGGGCGGTCATTGTCGCGGTGAAAGGTCAACCTCAGCCCCAGCATGCCGTTCTGATGCTTCATCTCGGCGAGTTTTTCGCGGGCCGATGGCCTGTCGACGAAAATACGTCCCATGACGGCGAATTTATCGGGACGAGCGGACGCCGCCGCGAGACACAGATCGTTGCGGTCGCCGTCGAGTGAAGGCGGCACGAGGATCACGCGCCCGACGCCGGCTTCCTCCATCAGGGTGAGAAGCTTCGGATAAGTCAGCGGCACCGGCAGATGGGCGCGGTTTTCCATTCCCTCGCCCCAGGGGCGCTCGGGCGTGTTGGCGGCCCAGATGTGGACCTGCGTATCGACGACGAGAATGGGCCTACCGCTCCGGGAAACTGAATCCGCCGAAGCCGCCAAACCCGCCGAACATCGGGAAGTCGCAGCCGCGGGGCGGCGGCGGATTCTTCGCGACATAGCCGCCACGCGGCAGCGGACGCGCGGGCGCGGTTGCCGCCACTTTCTTCAGCAGCGGATTTGCGCCCGGCGTTTCGCGTGGGCTCAGTCCGGAAATCTCCAGGATCAGCTTGCGCCGCATCGCGCGCGCGAAGTCGCCGAAGCCCTTGGCGGGAATCACGAACGAGCCGGGGCCGCCGATCACGCAGCCCTCGTAATATTTGTCGAGATCCTGCGAGGTGGTTTCATCGATGATGGGAAGACCATTGATGGTGATGCTCTTGGCGAGCAGTTCATCGCGCACTTCAAGCATCGGACGGCCGGCATTATTTTCGCCATCGCCCGAGACGTCGATCACCTGTTTGGCGGAATGATAGGGACCTTTTTCCAGCATGCGCTGCGACAGTTCCAGTGCGTCGGAGATCGAGGTGCCACGCGCCGACTGACGGGGCGCCGCGACCAGCGTGCGCACGAAATCTTCCGCGCTTTTCTGATCGCGGATCATCATCCAGTTCACCGGCACGCTCATCACGCCATATTGCCGGCTGGAAAAATAGATGGCGGCGACACCGATGCGGCCGAGCGAGCCCGACTGGATCGCCTGAAGAACCTCCTTGCTGAGGAACGCCTCGGAAATCCCCTTGCGCTGCAGCTCCGCCTCGTCGTGATCGATGCTGCCCGAAGCATCGATGGCGAGTATGAGGGCGACATCGACTTCGGCCGCCTGGCTGGACGGAGTGGAAGGGGCCGCTGCGGCCGCCGATGCCGCCGTGGAGTCCACCAGCGCCAGCGTGGCGCCCAGCGCCAATGCGCCCAGAAAGCCTGTCCTGTTTCCACGCATGACCCGCTCGCCACACAGCCGCAAGCGAAAATCTATACAGAAGCGGCTGGAACGGCAATCTTCATGGCTATTATGGACGATCTGTCATAGGCCTACATGAATGCGGGTTGCACGGAGCTGTTCTCCGGGCCAAGCTTCGAAAAATGGAGGACAATTTGCTGGCGGTCGCGCGCGCCGGAAAGAAACGTCATCCCTATCACCGCCGCCGGCGGGGAGGGCAGGGCGCACGCGCGCTCAGTAATGGCGTTCCGGTTCTCGGCGCGATCGATGTCGGGACGAATGCGTGCCGTCTTCTCATTGCCATTCCGCAGATGCATCTGACCGGCGAGTATGGCGGCATGGTTCCGCGCGTAATCGATTCCTACACCGCCAATGTCCGTTTGGGTGAAAGTCTCGAGCGAACCGGAACCATCACCGAGGCCGCACTCGATCGCACGGTCGCGGCACTCAAGGTCTGCGCCGCGCGTCTGAGACGCAGAAACGTCACCCATGTCAAAGCCATCGCCACCGAAGCCTGCCGCCGCGCGAGCAATGCGCAGGATCTGGTCAAACGCGCCGAAGCCGAAGCTGGCATCCGGCTTACCATCGTGACTCCGGAAGAGGAGGCGCGTCTTGCCGCGGCCGGCTGCCTGCAACTGATCGGCCACGATTTCGAAGGCGCTCTCATCTTCGATATCGGCGGCGGCTCGACCGAGCTGATATTGGTGCGGCGCGACGGCGTGCGCCGCCCGGCGCAATATGAGATCGTCGCCTGGAGCTCCGCGCCCGTAGGGGTCGTAAAGCTCGCCGAGCGGCATGGCAGCCATGAGCTTGCCGCGGCCAGCTACAAACCCATGCGCGCAGAACTCGACGCGATCTTCTCCGCCATGAGAGCTGAGCTTGGACCGGACATGTTCGACGCGGGGCGCTATCATCTGCTTGGCACGTCGGGGACGCTGACCACGCTTGCCGGGATCAAGCTGGGATTGAAACGCTACGAGCGCAGCCGTATCGACGGACAATGGTTGAAGCGAGACGACATCGTGCAGATTTCCAGGGATATCGTGACGCGCGATTTTTCCGGCCGCGCTGCCATTGCCTGCATCGGCACGGACCGGGCGGATTTGATCCTTCCCGGCTGCGCCATTCTGGACTCCATCATGGACAATTGGCCTTGCGCCACCTTGCGGGTGGCCGACAGGGGCCTGCGCGAGGGAATGCTGATCGCGCTCCTGCGTGAATCGGAAGCCGCGACCGCGGAGCGCACGCAATAGTGTCGCCAAAATCGGTGCCGCCAAAATCACCGGGCGCGCGGGGTTTGCGCGTACGTGTCCGATCCAAAGGGCTGAAGGCATCGTCCACGCGCTGGCTGGCGCGCCAGCTCAACGATCCCTATGTCGCCGAGGCCAAGGCCAAGGGCTACCGGTCACGCGCGGCGTTCAAACTGATCGAGCTCGACGACAAATTCCATTTCTTCAAACCCGGTGCGCGGGTCCTCGACCTGGGCGCCGCCCCCGGCGGTTGGAGCCAAGTCGCGCGCGCGCGCGTGGGCGCCAAGGGAAGCGTGGTGGCTGCGGACATTCTCGAGATGGAACCGCTTTCCGGCGTGCACCTGCTGATGCTCGACATGTTGGAGGAAGAGGCGCCGGCTGCGATCCGGCAGGCGCTCGCAGGGCCGGCCGACATCGTACTCTCCGACATGGCGGCGGCCACCACGGGCCATCGCGCCACCGATCATCTGCGCACAACGGGACTTTTCGAAGCGGCTCTGGAATTGGCGTCAGAGGTTCTGAGGCCAGGCGGTGCTTTTGTCGGCAAAGTGTTCCAAGGCGGCGCCGCGCCTGAATTGCTTGTCCGGCTGAAAAAATCCTTTCGCGAAGTGCGGCATGTGAAGCCACCGGCGAGCCGCGCGGAATCGGTGGAGCTTTATCTGGTGGCGTTGGGATTCAAGGCGCTCTGACTTCTCTTGCCGTAAGCGGAACTAGGGATGGGGCCGCACGTTCCTTCGGCGTGCGGGGGCTTTGGAGGACGAACATGGCGACAATTTATACGGATGCAAACCGCGGCGCAGACGTGCCTCGGGAAGAAACGTTTTCCCTCATTGCAAGCGACAAAGTGGAAGGAACGGCGGTCTACGGACCGGACCGCGAGAAGATTGGCAGTGTCGACAATTTGATGATCGACAAGCACAGCGGGCGCGTCGCCTACGCGGTGCTCAGTTTCGGCGGTTTTCTTGGAATGGGAACGGACCACTACCCGCTTCCTTGGTCGGTTCTGCGGTATGACGAAGACCTTGGCGGATATGTCACCAACATCACCAAGGATCAGCTGACGGGCGCCCCGAAATATCGCGATGACGAGAATTGGGATTGGAACGACCAGGAATATATCGGCATGGTCGATACGCATTACAGGCCCATAGCCTTTATCTAGTCCGGTCTTTGACGAGAATTCCCGGCGAGGTCTCTCTTGAAGGGGGCCTCGCTTGTTTTTGTGGCTTTCCCCGCAGAACCGTCCGCGCTCTTGCTAAGAAACGGGCGCGATGTTAGGCCCAGCCCCTGGAAAAGGGCTCCCCTTTGACGATTCGTGAAGCGCTGACGTTCGACGACGTTCTTCTGGTTCCCGCCGCCTCTACCGTGCTGCCGGGCCAGGTCGATACGCGGACGCGCCTGACCAAAACCATCGAGCTCGGCATTCCGCTCATCTCGGCGGCCATGGACACGGTAACGGAAGCCGGCCTGGCAATCGCCATGGCGCAGGCCGGCGGCATGGGTGTGATCCATCGCAATCTGACCCCGGAAGAACAGGCCGGTCAGGTCCGGCGGGTGAAAAAATTCGAATCCGGCATGGTCGTGAACCCTCTGACCATCGGACCGGAAGCGACGCTTGCCGATGCCCTCTCCCTGATGGAGCGCAACCACATTTCGGGCATCCCGGTGGTGGAATCGACTGGCAGGCCAGGGACGCTCGTTGGGATTCTCACCAATCGCGACGTCCGCTTTGCCCAGGACCGGCGCCAATCGGTGCGCGAGCTGATGACCAAGGAGCGCCTTGTCACCGTGCGCGAGAACGTGCCGATGGAGGAGGCCAAGCAGCTTCTTCATCAGCATCGCATCGAAAAGCTTCTGGTGGTGGACGAGAGTTACCGCTGCGTCGGCCTGATTACGGTCAAGGACATCGAAAAAGCGCAGAAATACCCCAATGCCTGCAAGGATGAACGCGGCCGTCTGCGCGTCGCGGCCGCCACCAATGTGGGCGAGGATGGGGTTGCGCGCGCCATCACGCTGCTCGAAGCGGAATGCGACGTCATCGTGGTGGACACCGCCCACGGCCATTCCAAGGGCGTGCTTGAGACGGTCGCGCGTATCAAGCGCGAGAGCAATTATGCTCAGGTCGTGGCCGGGAATATCGCCACCGCCGATGGCGCCAAGGCCCTGATCGATGCCGGCGCCGATGCCGTGAAGGTCGGGATCGGGCCCGGGTCCATTTGCACCACCCGCATCGTGGCGGGTGTCGGCGTGCCGCAGCTCACCGCCGTGATGGATGCCGCGGAGGCCGCGCGCAAACAGGGTATTCCCGTCGTCGCCGACGGCGGCATCAAATATTCGGGCGACCTCGCCAAGGCGATCGCCGCCGGCGCCGATGTCGCGATGATCGGCCAATTGCTCGCCGGCACGGATGAAAGCCCGGGCGAGGTGTTCCTGTTCCAAGGTCGTTCCTACAAGGGCTATCGCGGCATGGGGAGCCTCGGCGCGATGGCACGCGGGTCGGCGGACCGTTATTTCCAGGCTGAGGTCAAGGACACGCTCAAGCTTGTGCCTGAAGGCGTGGAGGGTCAGGTCCCCTACAAGGGCCCCGCGGGCGCGGTGGTCCACCAGATCGTCGGGGGCTTGCGTGCGGCTATGGGTTACACAGGTTGCGCCACTATCGATGATTTCCACGAAAAGGCGGAATTTGTGCGTATCACCAGCGCCGGCATCAACGAAAGTCACGTCCACGGCGTTGTGGTGACGCGGGAAAGTCCCAATTACCCGCGTCCACAATAAACCAGCGACGTGCCGATGACGACAGTGAGAAAGGGCCAGGCGCCGGGCCCGATGTCCCGCGATGCCTTCCACGCGCATTTCCGGCGGTCCTTCTTCGATCCGGCGTTCGATTGCGAAATCGATGCCATTGCCCGGCTGGAAGAGATCGCCTGGAATGCCTACTGCAAGGGCCGCAAGGCCCCACGCGCGCAAAAGGCGGGAGCCGGCTTCGCCGATCCTGACTACGATCTTTCCATCGAGTGGCATGAGACACGCGACGCGCTGATCGTGGCCGAGGCGCGGCAGAAAGACAGCACCGCGCCATCGCGTGTGCTCCTGATTATCGGATCGGCGCGCAATGACGGCACCTGCCCCGGCGAAATATCCAAGAGCTTTCGCCTCGCCAATGCGGCCGAGGAAATCTTCGGGGCCGCTGGACTCAATGTGGACCGGCTCGATCTCAGCCTTCTGTCGTCCGATTACGGCCGGAAGATTCATCCATGCAAATCCTGCGTCGCCACGTCGATGGCCCTCTGCCACTGGCCATGCAGTTGCTATCCCAACCATGCGCTCGGCCAATCCGACGATTGGATGGCGGAAATCTACCAACGCTGGGTCGCGGCCCACGGCGTGATGATCGTGACGCCGGTCTATTGGGGGCAGGCGCCGAGCGGCCTGAAACTGATGATGGACCGGCTCGTCTGCGCCGATGGCGGCAATCCCGATCCTTCATCCACCCATGGCAAGAAGCCCGAGGAAGCCAAGGCGCTGGAGCTGGCGGGCTGGCCTTATCCCAAACATCTCGCGGGCCGCGTCTATGGGGTAGCGGTGCAAGGCGATGCGGCCGGCGTGCAGGAGGTGCGGTCCGCACTTTGCGATTGGCTCGATTGGAACGGCTTGATCGGCGCAGGCGCGTTATCGCAGCTCGATCGTTATATCGGCTATTTCGAGCCTTATGCGACAAGCCATGAAGCACTCGACAAGGATGCGGCGGTCGTCGAGGAGGTGAAGAACGTTGCGCGCGCCATTGCACGCGCCATTCCCGAAATGCGCAAGGGTAAGCTCAAGCCGCCGGATTCTGGCCTCACCGAACCGCGCAAAAAATAACGCGCTGTATTTCTTCTTGTGGGGACGCTGAAATTCGGGCGTATCTCGCCCTAATGACACCTGCCGCACGCATTCAGGCCGCCATTGAAGTGCTCGACGCGCTGAACGCGACCACGATGCCGGCCGACCGGCTGTTGCGCGATTGGTTCCGCGCGCGCCACTTCATGGGCTCCAAGGATCGCGCCGCCGTAGCGGAGCGTGTCTATGCCGTCCTGCGTCATCGCGCATCGGCGGGCTGGCGCATGGGCGCGGAGGATTCGCGCTCGCTCGCCATCGCAAGCCTGCTTGGCGAGGGTCTGACGGGCGATGAGATCGCGAAACTGTTCGCCGCCGGCGCTTACGGACCCTCGCCCCTCACGGAGAACGAATCCCGCGCGATTTCCGAGCCGCCCGCGGGTCCGGCGCCGCTTCACGTGCTCGGCGAATTTCCCCAATGGCTGGAGCCCGAACTGACCCGCGCCTTCGGGGACCGTCTGCTGGAGCATATGCGCGCGATGCTGACGCGCGCGCCGGTGGATTTGCGTGTCAACACGCTACGCGCCTCGCGCGCCGATATGCTGGTGGGCTTGCGTTCCCTGGATGTTGTGGCAGACCTCGCACCCTTCGCACCTCACGGAATCCGAATCCCTTCGGGAGAGGGCCTTGGCGCCCTTCAGCAGACGCAGTTCTTCCAGACCGGGGCCTTTGAATTCCAGGACGAGTCCTCGCAAATCGCCGCCGTACTCTGCGATGCAAAGCCGGGCAGCAGCGTGCTCGACCTCGCAGCGGGGTCGGGGGGCAAGTCGCTGGCGCTTGCCGCGGCCATGCAGAATACCGGCGAAATCCTCGCCTTCGACACCGACGCCACACGGCTGAAGCAGCTTCGCCCCCGCGCGCGCCGGGCCGGCGCCACGATCATCGCGGCCACCGGCAATCTCGGTGGTCCTTTGTGGGGCGAGGAGAAATTCGATTGTGTTTTGGTGGACGCCCCGTGCAGCGGGTCGGGGGCGTGGCGGCGGAATCCAGGGGCGAAATGGTGGCTGACGCGGGAGCGGCTCGACAGCCTCATGGCTCTCCAGAACCGGTTGATCGATGACGGCGCCCGGCACGTCAAGCCCGGTGGCCGGCTGGTCTATGCCACCTGCTCGGTGCTGCCTTGTGAAAACGCGGATGTGATCGCGCACTTCCTGGCGCGCAATCCGGGCTTTCGGGTGCTCGCGGCCGAGGAAATCTGGCGTTCCGCCACGGCGAGCGCCCCCCCGCCGGGCATGAAGGACTATTTTACCGCGAACCCGCTGATGACTGGCATGGACGGCTTTTTTGCCTGTATCATGAGCACCGACTGAGGAATTTCGCCTTGCATGTGTGGAGAGGCATCATGAATCGCAGCTTGCTGGGAATTATCTTGGCCGCCGGTTTGACGAGTTCGGCGGCGTGGGCTGCGGCGAGCGCGCCGCAGAAGCCCGCGGATGCCGAAAGCGATTCCCAGGCCGCCCAGCTGAAGCCGCAGGACATGCATTTCCTCACGGATGCCGACCAGGCGGCCAAGGCCGGGGACAGCGACGGCGCGGTGCAGCTTTACCATTCGGCCATCATCTATGCACCGGGCGATCCGGTTCCTTACGAACGGCTGGCGGAGTTCTATGTCCATAGCAATCGGCCGGAGCAGGCGCAGCGTTATTTCACGCTGGCGCTCGATGCGCAGCCCGCCTATGCCCCGGCACTTCAGGGTCTGGCGCTGCTCGACATTGCCGCTGGCAATCGGGCCGCCGCCCAGGCGCAGCATGACATCCTGCTGCATTCCTGCGGTGCCAAATGCCCGGAAACGGCGCAGGTCGAAAAAGCTCTGAACAGCCGCTCCGCGCCGTAGACAGGCCCCTCTTGCCTGACTAGGTTCCGGCCATGCCTCCGGTATTGGTCATCGATTTCGGCTCGCAGGTGACGCAGCTGATCGTGCGGCGTGTTCGCGAAAGCGGCGTCTATTGCGAAGTCGTACCCTTCAACAAGGCCGAAGCCGCGCTTGCCGAGGGAATTCCGGGCGCCATCATCCTGTCCGGCGGCCCGGCAAGCGTTGGCGATGCCGGATCTCCGCGTGCCCCTGAATCGGTGTTCACACTGGGCGTTCCGGTGCTCGGCATCTGCTATGGCCAGCAAGCCATGGTCACGCAATTGGGCGGCCGCGTGGAGCCGCACCATAAGCGCGAATTCGGCCGTGCCGAGATCGAAGTCTCGGGCCAGTCTCCGCTTCTGGAGGGCGTGTGGCCGCTCGGCAGCCATGACACCGTCTGGATGAGTCACGGCGACCGGGTGATCCAGCTCCCTCCGGGCTTTCATGTGCTGGCCCAGAGCGACAACGCACCCTTTGCGGTCATCGCCGATGAGGCGCGCAAATTCTATGGGGTGATGTTCCATCCCGAAGTCGTGCACACGCCCAAGGGCGGAGCGCTGCTGCGCAATTTCACGCAAATCGTGGCGGGTATCGCGCCCGACTGGAACATGAAGGCGTTCCGCGCCGAAGCGGTCAGGCGCATCCGGGCGCAAGTGAGCGGAGCCCGCGTCATTTGCGGTCTCTCGGGCGGCGTGGATTCGTCGGTCGCGGCCCTTCTCATTCACGAGGCGGTGGGCGATGCGCTGACGTGTATTTTCGTGGACACCGGATTGATGCGCAGCGGCGAAGCGCAAGACGTGGTTTCGTTGTTCCGCGGCCACTACAACATTCCCCTTGTCCATGCCGATGCGGGCGAATTGTTCCTGTCGCGGCTCGAAGGCATCGACGACCCGGAGAAGAAACGCAAGATCATCGGCGCGACTTTCATCGATGTGTTCGACGCCGAAGCCAAGAAGGTGGGACATCCGGAATTTCTCGCGCAAGGCACGCTCTATCCCGACGTGATCGAGAGCGTCTCGGCGATCGGCGGGCCATCGGTGACCATAAAATCGCACCACAATGTCGGGGGCTTGCCGGAACGCATGCATCTGAAGCTGGTCGAACCCTTGCGCGATCTCTTCAAGGACGAGGTGCGCGCGTTGGGTCGCGAGCTTGGATTGCCGCAAAGTTTCGTCGGACGTCATCCCTTCCCCGGTCCCGGTCTTGCTATCCGCATTCCGGGCGCCATCACGCCGGAAAAGCTCGATATCCTGCGCCGCGCCGATGTCATCTATCTCGATGAAATCCGCAAAGCGGGTCTGTACGACGCGATCTGGCAGGCCTTCGCCGTACTGCTTCCGGTCAAGACCGTGGGCGTGATGGGGGATGACCGCACGTATGAATATGTCTGCGGTTTGCGCGCCGTCACGTCGTCGGACGGCATGACCGCCGAATCCTATCCGTTCGAGCACGCATTCCTCGCGCGCGTTGCCACCCGCATTATCAACGAAGTGCGCGGCATCAATCGCGTGGTCTACGACGTGACGTCGAAGCCCCCCGGCACCATCGAGTGGGAATGATTTTGGCCTATCCGGGGCTACCCCACGGTGTCCCGTAAACCTCCATAACACATTGATAAACAAAATAAATTCATACAATGACGTTCGAGGACTATCGGGCGGCAGAGATCGCGCCTGACGTACTTCCTGACGGTATGCCTCCCCATTGCAAAAGCGGATTTCGTCCGATACCGTCAGGGTCTGAGCGCCTCTGACGGTCTTTTTTTATTCATAACTTACTGAAAGAAAAAGGATTTTTGTCTAGACGGTGCCAAAAACGGCCTGACGGTCTTTTTTCGTGGAGGCGGCCAAAATGCTGACCGATGCAGCCCTTAAGCATCTGAAACCGAAAGACAAATTATACAAGGTCACCGACCGCGACGGCATGTATGTGCTTGTCAGACCGTCGGGGGTACTCACTTTCCAGCTCGATTATCGGATGAACGGGCGGCGTGAGACCGTCACGTTCGGCAAATACGGCCCAGCCGACCTGTCGCTGGCTCGCGCCCGAGAGCTGTGCATCGACGCCAAACGGGCCATCGCCGAGGGGCGATCGCCGGCGATCGAGAAGCAGCGGGATAAGCGCCGCCTCCTGGAAGCGAAGAGCTTCGGCGAGTTCGGCGAGAAATGGCTGACCGCGGCGCCGATGGCTGACAGCACGCGCGCGATGCGGCGGTCCATCTTCGAGCGTGAGCTGCTCCCCGTGTGGCGAAACAGGCTTCTGAAAGAGATCACACCGGACGACCTGCGCGCCCATTGCGGGGCCATCGTCGAGCGTGGCGCGCCGGCGACAGCTATCCACGTCCGCGACATTCTCAAACAGATCTACGGCTTCGCGATCCTGCACGGTGAAAAGGTCGCCAATCCGGCCGACGATGTGGGGCCGGCCTCGATCGCGACGTTCGTGCCCAAGGATAGGTCGCTCTCGCCAACCGAGATCAGGATTATGCTCAAGCTGCTCGAGAAGGTGGCGACGCTGCCGACCATTCGGCTCGGCATGCGCCTCTATCTACAGACCATGGTGCGCAAGAGCGAATTGCAGGACGCCATCTGGGATGAGGTCGATTTCGAGAACGCCGTCTGGACGATTCCGAAGGAGCGGATGAAGCGTTCGAAGGCGCACAACGTCTACCTGTCTCGGCAGACGCTAGACATTATGATCGCGCTGAAAACATGCGCCGGAAATTCGAGATACCTTCTACCGTCGCGTTATGACGCGGACGCGCCGATGTCGCGCGCGACCTTCAATCGCGTCACCTATGCGGTTGTCGAGCAGGCGAAGAAGGAGGGCTTGCCGTTGGAGCCGTTCACAGTTCACGACTTGCGAAGGACGGGCTCAACGCTGCTCAACGAACTGGGCTTCAACAGCGACTGGATCGAGAAATGCCTCGCGCATGAGGATGGCCGTTCCTCGCGCGGCGTTTACAACAAGGCAGAGTACGAAGTGCAGCGTCGCCATATGATGCAGGAATGGTCGGACATTATCGACGCCTGGGTCGAGGGCAAAAAGCGCGTGCCGGTGCTCATCCCGCCTTCGATGCCGCTGCTTGAGCCCGACCCGGTTCTCGAACCGGGCGCGATCGCCGCTGCCTGACGTCAGGAGCCTGCGCGCGGACTATTGGGGCTGATCGGCGTGAAACCAGCCAGGCTTCGACCTCTGCCAGGTCCCAGACGACGCAGCGAGGTGAGAGGGCGAAACGCTGCGGGAACTCGCCGCGCTGTTCCATCTCGTAGATCGTGCTGTCGGCGAGCGGCACGATCTCGCGCAATTGTTGCCTCCGGATCGTCCGTTTGATTGTCGTTGACATGTAGGGCACGCTCGCGGGTTCGAGTTATCGATACGAGACAATTGAAAGCGACTGCTGCGAAAAGATGGAAGTGCCGATTTCATTTCAATGGGCCATGGAAGGCTGCCGGACAGAAATCGGATGAGCCTGGATCCTCTAAGTCGAAGAATCAGGCGATCGATCGCACAGCCTCGTTAGACAGATTGAGGCTCGTCTCGTGGCAAAACTGGCGATCTGTTCAAGAGGAGGCGAGACGTTGAAGCTCTACTACTCAAGAAATCTGAATCCGCGCGTAGCGGTGGCTGTTGCGCGCTATTTGGAGCTGCCTGTGGAATTCGTCCGTGCGAGCCCTCGAGAAGCCAAGAACGAAGACGCTTTTCGTCGCATCAATCCGAATGCTCTGGTGCCTGTTCTGGTCGAAGAAAACCGGTCGCTTTGGGAAACGGACGCGATAGCCTGCCGGTTGGCGATGTTGGCAAATTCGGACTTCTAGCTCACGGGCAATTCGGCGCCTGAGTTTCAGATGTGGGTGAGCTGGAGCACCCATCACTTCACGCGCGCGGCGAGTGTTTTCTATTGGGAGTACGTCATCAAGCCGATGATCGGCTTGGGATCGGCATCCGAAAGTGCAATTGAAGAGGCAACGGGGGATTTTCACCGATTTGCCGGCGTGCTCGACGACGCTCTGTCTGGGCGGACGTGGCTGGTCGGAGACAATCCCAGCTACGCCGATTTTCGCGTTGCCACAGCTTTGCCGTTTGCAGAGGCCTCGAAGCTGCCTCTGCGGGAATACAAGAACATCGGCAAGTGGCATGACCGACTCTGGCGGTTCCCTGCCTGGAGCGATCCATTCGCAGGTTTAGCGTAGAGGATCTGAAGATGACTGATCGGATACTTTCTGGAAAATGTTTTTGTGGCGCCGTCGCTT
>DASYEG010000049.1:0-12831 GCA_036499145.1 Micropepsaceae bacterium
CGGCGCGGCGACCGTCTCCGACTTCGCTGCCCTCACAATGGGCAGGGCAAATGTCTGTTCCGGATTGCCGTTGCTGATGCCCAGTTGATCGCGATCCACGCTCTGTCCCTGGCGGGCCCAGGCCGCGTTCAGCCATACACCGCCGCATTGAACGATCTGGTCCTGGCTCGCAAGCCCGGTCTTCAACCGCGCGCGAATCTGGTACAGCGCACCATTCATACCCTCGCGTGGCAGCGCATCGGGCGCGCCGACGAATTGCAGTAGCCCGGTCTGCCGGAGCCCCAACGTGGCGTCGCGGACCGACAGCTCTGTCCAGCCCCGGCTCCCCCAGTAGTCCCATGCGAAAGGCTGTGGATCGCCGTCGATGGCGGGCGCGAGCACTTGGACGAGCAAGCTGACCAACGCTGCCGGAGGCTTGCTCGTGAAGCCAAAATGCAGCGCCGGCGTGCGGTCCGACACCGGCGTAAACGGCTCAAACGGGCTGCGTGGCCAGCGTGCATCCTCGCTGTGCTCGGCGAATGCGAAGTCGTTCTCGGTCAGGCAATAATCGGGTGATTGGGGGTTGGTGAAATATAAATAGTTGACCGCCAGCCGCGCAATGATGGGCGGCTGCAGGGTGGAGGGGGTGCTCTTTACGATATATTTTGTGTTGTCATCGGGGTCCGGCTCGACCGAGAGGGCCAGCGGATGCCCATAGTCACCCTTGCTGAGCCGCAGCCGCAGCCACCGCTGCTTGTCACCGTTGACTTCAGACGCTTCCCAATTCGCGGGAACGGTGAACGACAGCTTGGCGTGCGGAAATGCGGGATCGGTCTCGAAGGGCCGCGTCAGCGAGAGGCTGCCATCCGAATAGTCGTTGTTGATCGTCAGCTCGATCCAACGGGAGCCGTCGAAGAACTCCGCGGCGACCTTTGGCCCGCCATCGTCGCGACCTGGTTGCGCATAGGTGAAATTGAGCTCGATGCGGGCTCCGTTGCGCTCGAATGCTTCCTTGCAAGCTACATAGAAAGTGGCAAAGCGTGCCGGCTCCGTTCCGAAAGGATAGAAATCCTTGCTGATATCGACACTGGTGCTGTCGAGATAGGCGCTGTCGGCGGGCAGGTCCGTCTTGCCGAAGCCAACACGTGCCCGTATCAGATCGACCTGCGGCAAGACTCCCGCGTCGTCAGCGCCATCGGGGCGCAGTGGCGGCAGGGCATCCGCCAGTTCGATGATCATTCCGGGCTGCGCCGCGGCCAGCGGAACGCTCAGATAAACTGCGTCGCCATCCAATGTTACGACGCTCGCGCTCTGCGCTCCGTCCACGGTCACGACGTCGCCGGCCAACAGATCTCGCGTGCTTTCCACCGGCAGCCGAAATTCGGCGGGCGCACCGAGCACGCTCCCGATGGCGGTGCCGTCGGCTCTCTGCAGCGGCGCTCCCCGGACCGCCGCGGACAGCGGAGCATCGACGATCAAGATGGCGTTGCCCACATCCAGCACGTTAACCAGCAGCGGATCGCCGGTGATGCCAACCCGATCTCCTGGTTCCAATGAAAACGGGGGAGCGACCGGGGTGTAGCGAATCAGATAACCGGCGGCTTCGCTGCTGATGCGTGCACCTGGCGTCCGATTCGACACGGTGGCGCGGATCCAGCAACTCTTAGTGCCGCCGACGAGGTCCTCCTGGCTGTCGGGACCGTAGACCTTTTCCAGGGTTACCTTCCCATCCACCGTGAACCGTTCGGTGCGATCCTCGGTCAATTCCAGCGGCTGCCAACCGTCGACGCTCAGGTACTCCCAGTCCAACAGCAATGGTCGCTGTGAACCAGATCCACCGCCGCCGCTCGAAGCCGCGAAGTCGAAGGACAATACGATCTGCGCAGAGCCGGTCAATTTGAAGAGCTCGCCATGCCCCAGATAGAGGCGATGGGGCACCGGCGACATGCGGGAGAAGACATCGAATCCGGAAGATGCGGTGGGGGTATGGTCGACAAAGGTGTCTGCCTGCGGATCGATGGAGTATAAGACACCCAGCTGGCCACGCATGGCCGTGAATTCCTGCTCGGTGAAAAACTCAGGCGGCGACTTGCTCTTCGGCGCCGCATCGCTCTCCAAAGAAGGGGATGGCGGAGGCAGTACAGCGGCGACGCGCGTGCCCATGGGAACGGTTGCGTCACCCGAGGCCGTTTCCACCAGCTTGAACACCAGAGGCGCACGTGCCGCTTGCGGCGGAAGAACGTTCACGCCCAGCGATTCAAGAAGCTCCAATTGCAGCCGCCGCGGCATCGCGTTCAGGCCGTCGCCCTGAATTTGGAGATAGCGGGCCAGGATATCGTTCAACGCGGCGCCGGCTTCGCCCATGCCGCGCGGTGTGCGCCATTCCGGTGTGTAACCGCGGCGGTTCTCTGCAAGCGCTGTCGCGATGGCTTCCCCGCTTCGGGTGACGACCAGTGGAGGGCGCGGCGAGCATTTCATCAGTCGCGCCCCTCCTGCAGATAGAACGGGTAGACAAGGTTGTAGAAGGTGTTGGTGGTGCGCACACGGTATCGGATGCTGATGTTCAGAATGCCGAGTTCCGGCTGTGCGTCGACCTTCACAGTGATGCTGTCGATGCGCGGCTCCCACAGGATCAGTGCCTGTTCGACGCGATGCCGCGCCAATGCGAGCGTGTGGGTGTTGATGGGCTCAAACAAGAGCGCGCGCAGGCCGGCGCCAAAGTCGGGGCGCATCACACGCTCGCCCGGATCGGTATCGAGGATGATACGGATCGCCTGTCGGATGTCTTCTTCATACTCGGCCAGAGCAACGGCACCCGTGCCGTCCACGGCAACCGGGAAGGCGAGGCCACGCCCGAGAAAGGCCTTGGGATCCGGCGCTGTATCCCTCGCGGCCATTCAGCCTCCGATCAGCACGGTGGGCGAGCCTGTGGAGATGCTGGCACCGCATCCGGCGAGATCGAGCTGGCGCGCGGCCGGCAAGCCGTTGATCAGCACGGTCTTGCTGCCGGCGCTGATCGCGTTCGAGGGATGCGGTCCCACCAGCGGCGGCAGGAGGCAGGCATGCGTATCCGTCTGGCGCGCTGCGGGAAATCCATTGATCAGCACCGTAGGAGAGCCCTTAACGATCAATCCGGGATGATTGGTGAGATCTAAGAACCGGGCGGCTGCAGGCATCGGATATCCTTTCAGTTGATTTTCACCGTGGCGCCTTGGACGGAACACACGCCACCGGCCTTGAATTGGGCAACACCGCCGCTCTGCGCGGTCAGCACGGTCTTCGCATTGATCTTGATGACCGGGGCTTCGAGCGTGAGCATGGTCTTCGCACTGATGGTCACGTTGCCCGCTTTTCCGATGGTGACCTTGGCGAGCGGCGTGCTGATTTCGGCTTTTTCCAGATCGAGCGTCACTGTCGACATGGTATTCGACGACAGAGTCACCGATTGGGTGGCTTCGTCGAAAGACAGCTCATGACCCATCGGCGTGCGGATCTTACGTTTGGTGACTGCGTCCGTGGGCGACAGCGCAGGCGGACGGTCCATCGTGTTCCAGCAGGTGCCGAGGATGTAAGGTTCGCGCACGTCGCCATGATGGAACGCCACCAGCACTTCATCGCCGATCTGCGGCACGAAGAACGAGCCGCTCGCCATGCCGGCCATCTGCGACGAGATGCGCGCCCATGGCGTATAGCCGGGCAGCCAGGGCAACGTCAGCTGCACGCGTGCTTCGCCGGTACAATCGATGTTGTTCAGTACCGTCGCGATGCTGACGCCTTCGATCTTGGCCTCAGGAGGCTTGGAATCGAATTGCTGTGTCGCACCGAATTTCACTGCTTCATTGGCCATCTTGCGTCCCTTGCTTCCCCCGTCTGATCAGAACGAAACGCGTATCGGCACGGCGCCCTGATCGGCCAAGGGGATGGAGCCGAACCAGATTTCCTTGCGTCCCTCGAATTGCGTGCGAAAGCCGCCGCCGTCGATCGTGTGGGTCACGGCGGTGGCGCGATAAAGCCCACCGAACTCCTCGCCGGTTCCCTCTATCCGGATGACGTTGCCGGCCCGTATGTTGGGGTCGCCGATGACCGTGCCGGTCGCGGTCAGGCGCCGATTGAGCCTTGGTATCAACTCGGAAACCAGCTTCCGCGGAATCGATGTCGGCGTGAGGGGCTCGTCGACCATGTAGTCGCCGGGCTGCATCCCGATGGGAATCGCTCCGGGCGACACCGAAAGGGTCAGGCTCATGCGGTCCCAATCAAAGCCCAGAGTGACTGTGAATGTCGTCTTGATGGCGGGGATCCAAACGAAACCACCGACAGTGAAGATCTGGCCGACCTGGGAGATCCGTGGCGCGAAGTCTATCAGGGAGCGGCCATAGCCGAACGTGAAATCCGCATCCAAATGGTCGAGCGAGGACGTGAATCGCAGCAGATGCCCGCCCACCGCGCCGTCATGCTCGACCAGCACGTCCCAGCCGTTCTCGGTTGCGATGCGACCCAGGAAATCATAGTCGCTCTCGTTCACCTGCTTGCGTATGACTTTCTGCGCCGAATATGGATCGGTGATAGCAACGAAGGTATCGACGCCGCCCAAAATGATGGACAGAGCTGCCCCAACCGGATCGAAGATCGGCAACATGAGGTTTTCCAGCGTGACGATGCTGGCCGTCGCGATATCGGGGAGCGGAAGATTCCCGGGGCAGGGCAGGGGAATGGCGAACCAGCGCACCTTCTTGCCATCCCTCATTTTGTGCCGGCGATCATGGGCCGTGATGCTGAATGTCGGAATACTGCCCGAGGGAAAGCTTGCGGCGCGGGCGACCACCTCGCCGTCAAATGTCTGCACCAGGGGATCGGGTGCGTAGCCAAGCTTCAATGTCAGCGAGGTGTCGAGCTTGAACATGGGATCGTCCAACCAGCGCAGCTTCTCGTTCGCCAGTGTTATCTCGACCTCGTCCAGCCCTTCGTAGCCCGTCTGGCAACGCACGCTGAGGATCGACGCACGCAGCTCTGCCGGGATCGACTTTCCGTCGAGCATCAGCGCGAATTCCGGCGCGAAGCGTGTATTGCTCATGATTTCGACCTACGCATAGATTCTTCCCGAATCGGGGTCACGGTAGGGAAGGTTTGGCAGCAGCAGCTTCGAGCCGGGCTCGAGGTTGCGTGCGCGCTGCAGGCGGTTGGCGATTGCGATGACACGCCAGAGGCGCGGATCGCCGTATTCCACACCGGCAATCGAGGACAGCGTCTCTCCCTCGATGACCACGCGGCGCTTGGAATAGTCGCTGGTCTCCCGTTTGACCTCTTTCGCCTCGAGATCGATGTTGCGGTATTCGTTGAATGTGACGTTCAAGCGCGCGCGCACCGGGATGCCGTCGGGCAGGAACATCAGAAACCGCTGGACAAGGCGCGCAAGGACGCAGGTGAATGCAAGCGATCCCCAGGTGAACAGCAGCACCGGCGGAGCATGCGTCGTGGGATCGATGGACATCAAATCCGCGACCGATTTGACCAATACCCGCACGTCCGACTGAGCCTCATTGATCGTAGTGCTACCCACTTTGTGTTTCTCATAGGAATCCAGGAACAGTTCCATCTCGAGCGTCTGCAGATTGCCATTGACGAACTGAAGAATTGGCGCTGAGAGGCCTGGGATAGCGGCCTGCGCGTAGTTGATGTCGCGGTTGAGCGTGTATTCCTCGGGATTGAACTGCACGGGGATCTTCATTCCCGTAACGGTGTTCGTCAGCAATGCCTTTTCCAATGCCATCGGGCGCCTCTACATCCGTCCGGAGCGTTCGCGGTACGACAGAATCCGACGGTCCAATTGCTGAATGACGTGATCGGTGATGCGGGAGAGTTCTTGAACCGGCAGCGAGAAACTTTTCTTGTCGATCCCATGCGGGACCGCAATGGTGCTTGCCGATCGTGCTGCCGGCTGAGGCGAGGTTTCAATTCGAGGCGACAGGACCGGCTGCGAGGTAACCTGTACCCGCTCGCGAATAACGGTCATGGCCACCTTGGGCGGGAGGACGTTGCGCTCAACATGTCCACGCCCGGCGATTTGCGGTGCCAGGCGATAAGCACGCTGGGGCATTGTGTCCCAGGGAGCAACCACGCGTGTGCGCCATGACTGCAGCCGTTCGATTTGGCGGACGGACGTTCGGCTGGGTATGGTGCGGTGCCTTTGCTGGCCAATTCGTCTGGCGCCACCGTGAGTTTGCGAATTGTTGCGTGTGACGGCGGCGAGCGCCAGCTGTACGTGGAGCATCGTCTGATAGAAACGGGCGCCAAGGGCTCGACGCATCACCCGCCCAACCGGGCTCATTCCGCCTTTAACATGAAACACCCCGAAGACCCGCGTGACGAAAGCTCGATGGCGCGCGGCCGTGGCGCTATAGGCAGATTGGACTTTGTGACGGGCAAGCATCGCGGTGAAAATCACGCTCTATTCTCCGTTGCTCCGCTCATTCAGCGCCGAGATCTGGCTGACCCACTGCCTGCGATCGTCATGCTCCATCTCCATGATCTGATCGTGCGGCCAGTGAAAATGATATGCGATGAACGCCACCTCCTCGGTCAATTGATCGAGGGGGTAGCCGATGATTCCCCCGGGCGGGGCGCCTCCGCGCCCATCGAACCGACTCCATGCAGGGGTTTGCCGCAATGCGGGCAGGCCTCGGTGCGATCATAGGAATTGATCTTGTTGTACAGTTCCTGCAGGAAGGCGAGATCCGTGGCGAATAGACCCTCGACCACCTTCGGGTTCACCTGTCCGAGACCCCCGAGCCGCGTAACGACGCGCGACAGCAGGATGACGATGACATAGGCCTCGTTCTTGACCACGCGGGGATCCTTCAGCGGCAGAATCTCGTCCGCGGCGGTGGCGCGTCGCATGACACCTTCTTTGTGAAGCGTGCCGTCCTCATCGAGGAATCCGCAGGGCAGGGAGAATTCAAATTCGGTCTGAAACATGGCTCGGCTCCTTGGGGTTAACGCGGCCTCACGCCCGCGCCAGGCCTTCATGCGCGATTTCCAGCGATTCGATGGCGACGTCGTTCGCCTCGGCGTTGAAGCTCGGCCCCGTCCACTTGGTCGGCCAGGCGTTGAAGAAGTTCCAGCGCGCCTTCTCCTGGCCTTGCCGGTCGAGCAATACGATGGAGCCGTTCTTGCGCGGCGCCGCGGGGTCGCCGTCAACCCACTGGCGGTGCCATTTGTACAGGTCGACGTCGTCGGTCATGCCCCATTTGAGGCTGATGCTCGAGAACTTCACCTGGCCGGGCAGTTTGCGCATGGTTATGTTCTCGCCGCCTTCGCGGTGCTCGATTACGTCCACAGAAGAATCGAGACCTCCCGCTTCGTGAAAGGCCGCGCGCGTGATGCCGTCGATCTCGACCAGGAAGTTGAAATTGACGTAAGGATCTTTGCGGGTCGCCATCGTCGTGCTCCTGTCTAAGCTTCGGTGACTTCCGAGCCACCATCCCAGATGCCGATGCGAACAATGATGAATTCTGCGGGGTAGCTCGGCCGCACGCCGATCTCGATGTGCAAGCGGCCCAACTGCTGCTCGGAGAACGGGTTGAGCACCTCATCGATGCGCACGTAGAACGCCTCTTCCGCCTTTGCCCCGAACAGAGCTCCGTCACGCCAAGCACGCGTGAGGAAGTCGCCGATGGACCGCTTGAGTTTTTGCCACAATGCGAGATTGTTCGGCTCGAACACCGCCCCGCGAATGCCTTCTTGAATCGACTCTTCGAGATAGAGGAACAGGCGGCGGATGTTCACGTATTGCCAATTCGCATCGCCGCCATAGCCGCTGGCGGTGGTGCGGGCACCCCAAACGATCGGCCGCCCGCCCGCGGAAAATACGCGAACGACGTTGATGCCGTTCGGATTGAGGCCTTCCTGTTCCGTATGCGTGATCGCGCGCTCGACACCGAGCGCGCCGCGGACGATGGCTTCCGTGCCAGCCGGCGCTTTATGTACCCCGCGCAATTGATCCGTGCGTGCGTAGATGCCGGCCATATGGCCGGACGGCGGCACGTTGAGAGTGAGATTGCCCGTGTTGTCGCTGACGGTGAGCCATGGGTAATACAGCGCCGCATAGCCACGAGAGGACGTAAGGCCGCTCCGTTGCGTGTTTATGCTTGGTGTCCCGAACGGCGGCAGGTTGCGCGCCGCGTCCAAGACCGCGAACCGATCCGCCATTTTCTCGCAATGCCCGACCAAAGCAGTCTGGACGTCGGGATCCACGCGATCCGGGATCGAGATTATGTTGATGTCATCGATGGCCTCGAGCTGCGCGATGGCGCTTTTGTAGTTGGCGGAGGTCAAGGTCGCGGGCGTGTCGGCCGTCCCGTTGGCCATCGCTGCGATAGGCAATGTGTTCGGCCGGTTGTTGGGAACCGGCGTGGTGTTCACCGGGTCCACCGGAATCAACATGATATAGGGATCGACGCCGTTGACGATGGTGTCGTAATAGCGAGGATGCGCCGGGTCCATTCCCAAGCCGTCATAGACAATCGGAGTTCCAACCGCGGGCGTCACCGTCAGCTTGAATTCCTGCGACTGCACATCCACCTGGCCGCCGGAAAAGTCATAGGCAGCAGTCAGGCCGCTTTGAAAGGTGACGCGATGCGTGGTGAGCGCACCTGAAATGCGTTCGATGGTCACCGATTTCACGGCCATCGTATTGGCGACCGCGGCGGGCGCCGCCTGCTTGATCGACAAGACCATGCCGGGGGCCACTGCGGCACCATTCTCGACACGCAGCGTGTCATCACCCGCCGCGGGATTGGCGAGGCGAAGGGCGCCGCCACCATATCCAGCCGATAGGGGATTCAAGATCTCCAGCGTTGCACCGTTGACGCGGGCTATGGTTGCACGATCATCGGCGGGGGCTACGCCCGCCCAAGTGATGCGATCTCCTGGGCGGAATCGCTCGGCATCCGCGGCCGAGGTGAGGGTGATGATCCTGGTATTGACCGCCGCGCCCGCGATCGTCGCTGTGGGACGGAAAAGTCGCGCCGGCGCATCGACAGTGTGGATATTGCTATCAACGGTGATGCTGAAACCTGGATTGAGCAGGCCGGCCTGGCGTGCACGCACGATCAGCGTCGGCGCAGCGCTGATGTCGTTCAGCGTCATCTCGCCATAAGTCGCGTTGCTGACGCGCGTGATGAACGCCGTCGTGCCGCCGTTTTCGTAGAAGCCGCGGGCAGCATACCAAAGGTAGAAATTCGGCACAGGTGCCGCGCCAAACGTGCGAACGAACTCGTCCCAGCTGTTCACACGGGTGGGCTGGTTGAGGGGTCCCTGGGCACAGGGCCCCAGGAAGGCCGCGGTGCTGGTGCCGACGCCGGCAATCGGAGCTGCAGGTTCGAATTCTTCAATATAAACCTCAGGAGTAAAATAGTTCGCCATGGGCCTCTCCTAAAAATGCATGTCATAACTGCCGGCGGGAGCGGGCACGTCGATCGGATTGACGAAACTGCCAAATCCCGTTGCGGAGACTCTGATCTGGTACGTGCCGGCCGCGACCTGAACGAACAGAAAGCGGCCGTTGATATCGGTACGTACCAGCTGGCGGCGCGCACCCGTTGTGGTCAGCAGATCCACCCACGCACCGGCGACAGGCGGTGCATTCGGTACTGCGCTCGCCCGTATCGTTCCCCCAAACTGCATCAGCGTATTCGCGGTCACCGGCACGCCCCACAGGCGCGTATCCATCATCGCCGTGGTGACCATGGGGCCGGCGGGCAGGGCGGTCTCTTTCAGCGGAACGGTAATCACCGTATAGACGCACGGCTTCCAGCGATTCTTGTCGCCCATCGTCCCCCAGAATTCCGCGAATTTCGGGAAACCCTCGACCGGCAACAACGTCAAGGGGAAGCGTTCATCCGCGATCACGGGGGGTGGAGGAGCGGGGGGATTGGAGAGTGCATATATCGCGACGGGATCGAGCTCGTCATGGGCGCCCAGCACGCGCGCGGTCTCGGCGAGCAATGCATGCTCGTCGAAGGTCGGATCGATGCCGATCGTAACCGTCACCGGGCTCCATGCGCTGATCAGATAGTGGCAATCGACGCGACGCGCGGGCGGGATTTCGAAAATATCCTGTCCCACCACCATCTTCTCACGCTCGTTCGATCTCAGGCGGCGATTCTCTCGTAGGTCAATGAGGTAGACGTTCAGCGAATTCCCAGGATTGCCCGCGCCATCGGTGATGGTGGTGACGATGCCGCGCCAATCCTGGTCCGGCGGCTGGAACCGAATCTGCGCATCGGCGCTCAGTTCCGCGATCGAGTAGCGGAACAGGCGGTGCAACAAATTATCGAGGTGATCGATCATCCGGCGCCTCTCATTGGACTTTCACCGGTCGACCGACAGTGACCTTCACACCCCCAGCGCCATATTCGACGCGGACGGTGCGCACATAGACTTCACCGCGTCGCAGTGCGCTCTTGATCGCCCTGTCTGTGGCCTTGTTGCCGAAGCCGAAATTCTTGTCGCTTAACGCGGTTTGCAGCTCACCGACCCAGTTCTGGTGGGTGGCTTTTGCGCCCTTAGAGGTTTTTGGGCCGGTGAAATCGTTCAGAAATATCTTGGCTTTTCCGCCTTGCACACGAGCGGTTATTGCATCAACGCCCCCGGTGCTGACATTGCCAGCGCGCTGAATTCCGAGCTCGCCATCAGTAAGCAGCTGTTTATAGCCGTGCGATTCGGCAATGGTCGCTCTGATAGTCTTTTCGAAGACTTTTTTCGCAGCGGCGCGGCCTCTTTGGGTGTCGGCGCGTGCCGAGATCGTATGTTTGTTACCCTTGCCGCCTCCGGCACCATTGGATTCGACCTGCACGCCGTTGATCTTGACCGGTTGAATGCCGGTATCATGTGGCGTGCCCGCTGGCCGAAAGCCCAGGCCGCGATCCGGGCTTTTCGGATCAAGGCTTCTCGGGTCGGCCTCGCTCTTCGGCACCACAATGAAGCGCTTGTCTTTGGCGGCCTTATCGAATTCCGGCGTACCCTCTTCGAAATAGGCGCCTTTACGCTTCGCTCCGCCACCTTGTACTCGGACTGCGACGAGCTTAGGTTGCGCGGCGCCCGCCTTGCCTCCGGACTTGCTCGGTTGTTTTTTCGCCGGCGCCTTGGTGCCGCCTCTACCTGAGGCGGCCTTCGTACCCGGCCTACCGCTCGTAGAGCGACTGCGGGATGGTGCGCCGCCAGAGGATGTGCTCTTGGTGCCTGGGGCTGCAGCGGATTTCTTGACTGCTGATGTCGCGCTCTTCCGCACACCGACGATCGGCTCGTTGTTGTCCACCGCGCGCAATTGCGGCCGATTGCCGCCGCCTTCCGGGCCATGGGTTTGTCCGACGGCGACTGGAAGCGCCTGCTCTTCCACTGCTGGAACTGCCTGCTGTTGCGGTTCGCTCGGCGGCTTTCCGCCCTTGCGCGGACGCAAGGGTGTGACGCTTCCCGCCTTCTCCGGGGATTGCTTGGAAAGCGCGCTTTCCAGCTTTTGCGAGGCCTCGGATTTCTGGCGCGCAGGCCCACCCTTTATCGGCGTGACATTGCCCTCGTTCACCGGTTTCGCGGGACTGACGGGCTCCGTGGTGACGGCGGTTGCCGATTTGGACTCGATCGGGGGCGCCGGCGTCTTTGGCGGCGGTTGGATTGTGCCGCCTTCCGGAAGACCGCCCGTGTTCTTTTGAGCGGAGGCAGGTGGTTCGTTGGGGGCCGCCGACTTGCCGCCCTGCGACTGCGCCACGTGCAGGATCGCGTCCTTGAGGACGTGGACGACTTGCGTCCAGTTCTGCTTCATGCGGCGATTGAGCTCATTGCGGCGGCGCTCATTCTCTTCGGCGGGCAAATCGGTGCTCTCGGCGAGATTGGGGTTCACATAGTCGGCAAGCATTTGCGCAAGTGGAGGAACGGCGGCCGCAACCCATCCAAACTTGAGAAGCAATGTGGTTATTTTTGTCGCGGCCAGTGTGTGCTTAAGCCCCGCCACGGAGAGCACGAGCCCGATCACGCTGGACCAGAAGCGAGAGCTTGTTTTCCAGTCCGGTTCGCGCCGAATGCTTTCGACGACGCCGCGCAGGCCACCCAGCGCTCCAGCGACGTTCATCGCTATCTTGACTTCTTCCGCGCCGGTGAAAGCCAGCAGAACCTGTACGCCGACATTGGTGGCGAGCTCTGCCTTTTCGGTTTCCGTGAAGAGATCCGGGTCGGAGGGCGTGCCGCCGATATGTTCGTCGGTCCACGCCACGGCGGTACTGAGCTTCGCCGCCAGGGGCGCCGTCAGGCTCGCCTGCGCTTCGCCGGACTTCTCGTCCTTGGTGTCCGGGTCGACCAGACCCAGGGCTTTCAATTGATCTCCCGCTTCTGCAGCGGCCGGGAGCGCAGCCAGGCCCGGGATGATTCTCGCCGTGGTGTCGATCAGTTGGGTGACCGCGATGTTTCCCGGGCTGCCTTTTTTGCCGCCGATGGATGTGGCGGCCTTATCGCGCAGTCCTTTGTATTCACCGCCCAGCCACAACCCCGTATCGACGACCTCGGTTACCTGGGTCGCCACCGCCTTGGCGGCGCCGATGCCCTGCTGCGCCTTCTTGCGGCCGAAGCCTTTGAGGTCCTCTGCGGCTCCGCTTTCTTCGGTTGCAAGCTTTTCGCCGCTGTGCAACAGCGAAGAACCGAGACCATCGGTCACGATCGGTGGCGCGATAGGACTCAGCACCACGCTGACGGTCTTATCCGCCACGACATCGGCGACTTTGGCAATCGGTTCGCGGTATCTCTCGGGAATTCTCTCCTTCAACGCGTTGACACGGCGCGTAAAGCGTGCGCCCCAGCTGTCATCGT
>DASYEG010000050.1:0-21920 GCA_036499145.1 Micropepsaceae bacterium
CAACCAGTCTCGGCATCGGCATTTCGCTCGCGCAGACGATCTTCGACGGCGGGCGGCTGACGGGCGAATCCGATGAAGCGCGTGCCCGCGAGCAAGAGCTGATCGCAAATTATCGCAATACCGCCATCGTGGCGTTTTCAGAGGTCGAAACCTCTCTCGGCGGAATCGCCCATTTTCGCGAGCTGGAAGTCTATCAGGCCGAACAGGTGGCGCAGTCGCAAATCGCGTTCGACATCGCACAGGTGCGCTACCGCGAAGGCGTCGCCGATTATCTGACGGTGCTCGATGCGCAGCGCACACTCTATTCAGCGCGCGATTCGCTTGGACAGATCAAACTGCAGCGGCTGCAGGCCATCGTTGCGCTCTACAAAGCATTGGGCGGGGGCTGGACCGAGCCATCCTCCTCAACGCTCGCACGCGATTAGGCGTTACTTGCCCCCGGCGGGTTTTGCCGGAGCCGGCGCAGCACGGCCGGCCACCGGGCCGGGCAAGGTGGGCGGCGGCGCCACCGGCAGGGGATTGGCACCGGCGGGCAGTGCGACCGCGCGATCTTTCGCATAGCCCTTCATCCGGTCTAAGGCCTCAGGAAAGCCCGTCAGCGACACCGGCAATTTGATCTCGTTCGCCTGCCCGTAGCCAACGACACCGATGGTGGTTGATTTTCCAGCCCCGGAAATCGAGGCGACCGCCGCATTGTCGAGCAGCATTTCGACATAGCACCCGTCGCGCTCACAGCGGTTGAACTTGGCGCCATTCAGCGCAGTGCCGAGCTGCAAACCCTTGGACAGCGCAACTCCGGTCGGCACGACGACCTGCACCGCGTAAGCATCCCGGCTTGGCACATAAGCAAGCGAGAAGGCCGAAATGCGTTGCTTGTTGTCCTTGTTCACCGTCGTCTGCATGACTTCGCACGGCGCCGGGCTCTTCACCGTTGTCTGTACACAGCGCACCACCCAATCGCCGACACTCTGATTGATGGAATATTGGGGGGGCGCCGGCGGAGCGGCGGGCGGAGCCTCCGGTGGCGGAGCCGCCGCAGCTTGCTGCGCGGCGATTGCCCCTCCTGGAAGGATAGCCAGTAACGCCCCTGCCAACGCGAAGCCTGCAAGATTACGGAACATGTCGGCCATCCTCACGATCATCAGCGATTTAAGAGCGATTGAGAAAGCTCAGCATACCGGTGCGCCGCGCCTTGGCCCGCTGGAGTTCGCCAAAGCCATCGGCAAATCCTTTAAGCGAATATGGAATATTAATGGGCTGCGGGTTGTTGGGGGCCGCTACAACCACGTGCCCACCCATATTGGCATCGAGCGCCTTCAGAGTGTCGGCATCCATGGTGACCAGGGCAATGCAACCCTGATTGCTGCAGGTCTCGTAAGGCCGCACCCGTGTCGGCTCAGTGCCGATCGCAAAGCCCAGGCCCGGATCAAGCAGAACGCCGTGGGGAACAGTGAGCGAAAGTTGACTGCCAGGCGCGGGGTCAAGCACCGAGAGCGTCAACAAGGTTCCTCCGGTATCCCGCAGTACATCGGAGGTAAGCGCGCAGTTGGGCGTCGTTTTTGTCAGTGGCGGACAAATCACACGCCAATCCTGAAACGTACTGATGCGCATCTCATTCGGTGCAATTCCGCCGAGCAGACGTTCGGCGGCTAAGGCGATCACGCCGCCAGCCGCGAGCAGGAGTATGACAATCCCCCCGCGCAACGCCCAACGTCCCCAGCGCCCGCCGTCCATGGATCGCGTGCCTGCTCTCACGCGTTGGTTGCTGGTTTCAGTCATCGAAATTCCACCCGATCAGATATCGCTGTTCCCCGCGGGAAGCGGCAAGCCGCGCTCCATGGCGAATATGCCCGGCTTTTGTACAAACCCCACCCGTCCGGCTCGATTGGCCGCCGCGTGGCACACGGCGCTCAACCGATAAAACGCCCAACCGTTAACGCCCTCCTGCAGGCAAGGCAAGCGCAATGCTGTTAAGGTGCTTAAGACAAACGGACTTCTCGCATTACCAAAGATGCACACGGGCCTCTGGCGCGAGGAAGAGCCTGTTCTCCGGCTTCACATTAAAAGCCTGATACCAGGCATCCACATTACGCACCGCACCGCTGATACGAAATTCAGGCGGACTATGCGGGTCTGATAGGAGCCTCTGCCGCGCGGTTTCCTCATGGGCTTTATAGCGCCAAACCTGGGCATAGCCCATGAACAGCCGCTGATCCCCGGTAAATCCGTCGAGAACGGGCGGCTCTTTGCCCTTAAGCGAGAGATGATAGGCCGCTTGCGCAACCGTCAATCCCGCCAGATCTGCGATGTTTTCCCCAAGCGTAAGTTCGCCGTTTATGAACATCCCTTTGACCGGGCTGTAGGTGCCGTATTGCTTCGCCAGAGAGGCCGTGCGCGCTTCGAAGTTCTTGCGGTCCGATGGTGTCCACCAATTCTGCAGGACGCCCTTGGCGTCGTATTTGCTGCCCTGATCGTCGAAACCATGGCTGATCTCATGGCCGATCACCGCGCCGATCCCGCCATAATTGACGGCATCATCCGCGTTGGGATCGAAAAAAGGCGGCTGCAGAATCGCCGCGGGAAAAACAATCTCGTTCAGCGACTCTTCGTAATAGGCGTTGACCGTCTGGGGCGACATTTCCCATTCGCTGCGATCCACCGGCTGATCGAGCCGCACGAGCTTACGATTCCATTCGAACAAGGACGCGCGTTCCGCATTACCGAGAAGATCGTCCGCATCTGTCTGAAATTTGGAATAGTCGCGCCATTTGTCGGGGTAGCCGATTTTAACGGTGAAGTTGGCGGCTTTCTCCAGCGCCTTCTGACGTGTCGCCGGCGACATCCAATCCGCCGCCTGGATGCGCTGACGATAGACATCTAGAAGATTGGCCACGAGATTCTGCGCTTTGGCCTTGGCTTCCGGTGAAAAATATTTGGCGACGTAGATCTTGCCGACTTCTTGGCCGATCACGCCATCGACAAAGCGCACACCTCGTTTTTCGCGCGCCAATTGCTGCATCTGGCCACCCAGAACCTTGCCGTAGAAGGCAAAGCGCGCATCGTCAAAACGCTGCGGCAGATAGGAAGCGTGACTGGAAAGATAGTGATATGTCAGATAATCGCGCCACACCGAAACGGGCGTATTCGCGAACAGCGCCGCAAGTTGCGGAAAAGCGGTGTTTTCGGAAACGACAACCCGTCGTGTTCCCTGTTCGACCCCGGAAATGCCAAGTTCTTTGAGATATAGCCTCCAAGGGAATTGCGGCGCGAATGTTTCCAATTCCGCCACGCTCATCGGATTGTAAGTCTTTTCGGCATTGCGCCGCTCGGCGCGAGCCCAATGGAGCTTTGCGATTGCCGTCTCAAGATCGAATATGGCTGTCGCCTTGCTGTCTGCGTCAGCAATCGCGCCCAGCTTCAGGATGCCCGCAACATAGGTGCGGTAGGCGTCGCGTGCTGCGACAATGCCCTTCTCGTCCAACAGATAATAATCGCGGTCGGGCAAGCCCAATCCCGATTGACCGAGCGTAACCACATAGGCATCGGGGTTCTTGTCGTCGATGCCGATGCCGGTACGAAAGATGCTTTGCGTGCCCATCGCGACCGAGGCCATCGCGCGTGCGACATCGTCCAGAGATCTCACAGCGGCGATCGCCTGCAGATCTTTTTCCGCCGGCTTCAGCCCGAACCGCTCGACGCGGGCCGTATCGACGTAGCTGTGATACAGGTCTCGGACGCGTTTCTCGGCAGGAGTCAGCCGGTCCTTGCGGGTTTCGAGATCCCCCATGATCCCGCGGACACGGTCCTCACTCTCAACGTCGAGATCGACAAACGCACCGGTGCTGGTGCGATCGGACGGGATGACGGCCTTGTCGTACCAGGCGCCGTTGACGTAGCGGAAGAAATCGTCTCCCGGTGCCACGGTCTTGTCCATTCCGGAAAGATCGACGCCCCAATTCCCGAACGTAGGCTTCTTGGCGATAGCGGTCGCCTGATTGGAGACCGGCGCGGTCTGGGCGGCAATCGCGCCCATCGCGGATATGGTCAGCAAAATGCCCAGAACAGCCAACCCTGTCCTTTTCATGCGATAGTCCTTCTTTGCGCTTTTGGTATTCGACTCAATGTTCAAACTGACTTGGAGCATTTGTGATGCTTGGATACGAGGGCTGTGGTTTCGCCTCCGTCCAATCAATAGTGCGTTAATGCCTTTAATTCGCGCTAGTCTACTTCATTCGATTTCGGAGGGCGAGGTTGAAACCTCAGTCCTTGGGAAAAGGTCCGAGCGGAAACGGTTGGCTGTCACGCGCGCCCGTGATGTAGGCCAGCAGTTCGAAAAGATAATGCACCGCCCTCAAGCTCATTGTGCGTAGTTCTTCATTTGCCCGGCCGGTAATCGCGATGGTGATGTAATGCAGCGGCGCCAGCAGTGCGACGATAAGCCAGAAAACCGCCCAAGCGACGAAGCTGAACCCAATAGCATAGAAAAGCCTGGCCCAAGGAAAAGCCGGACGAGGACGGAACGGCGGGAGATCGGTTGGAGGGGGTGGTGGTGTCGCAGACGCGGAAGCGGGATCGCTCATCTCAACTCCTTCCATCCGGCGCGGAATTCTCTCGCCCTAGGCATGCCGGTCGAACACCGCGATCATGACGAGCCCTGCAAAATAGCCCCCGAGATGCGCGACCCATGCAATGAGCGTCAGATCGTCCGTGACGCCGAGCCGAAGCACGCCGCCGATGATATTTGCGACCATCCAGACTGCGGAAAACGCCAAGATAGGCTTAGAAAAGATGGGCGCCAGTCCTTTGGCATCGCCAAACATGCGGCCATAGAGAATCCGCATCCCTGCCGCCATCAGTCCCGAAACACCACCGCTTGCACCCACCACAGCCATGGCCGAGCCCCAATAAACGGCCAGATGAACGGCCGCTGCCGCAACACCGCATAGGAGGAAGAATAGAACGAACCTTGCCGCTCCCAGCCTGCGAGCGACGATCGGCCCGAACACCAGCAACCACAGACTGTTGATACCGACATGGGTAAAGTCACCATGCAGAAAAATATAGCTGATGAAGCAAACCCCCAGGCCGGCAAGCCCGCCCGGAGACACGCCTTGAGCCATGGCGTCAGCAAATCGCGCGGGAATAAAGGCATAATTCTCAAGAATAGCGTCCGGCAGATTTCCGGGTAAAAGCACGCGGACGGTATGCGTTGCAAGCAATAGTCCGATCAGCCAGAGCACAATCGGTGGTGCATTCAAAAATGGCGCACGTGCGGGACGGTCGTCCTGAACAAAGGCCATGAAGCCCCTCGCGTAAAAATCCCGGCTGCCGCTGTCCATCCACGCTCGAGGCACTGCCAGCCTCTTTCATATTACCTCGCACCCAGCGGTACGGCGAGACACGGCGTGTGGTTATCTTTGCGACCAAACTCAACCTGCAGAAGCAATTTCCTGAACAAAAGAGCGATGAACTTTTCCTCTCGCCGCATCTGTATTAAACCTGTGCAGTGCGTTTGACCTTGCAGCAGACATGTTGGTTTGATTTGATACTCGTTCTACACTTGCCTGAGTGAGGCTGGGGAGTGGTAGCGGATGACCATCAGTGACTGGTGGCACAAGCGTCGCGAACGCCGGGCACGCAGAGAAAAAGCGAGGCCTCTCATGCGGATTCTCGATGAGGCCGGCATCGACGCGCGGGTCGACATGGTGCGGCTGGAAGCGCTTGCGGAAGCCGCTTACGACGCCATGTACGAAGCGCGTTTGCATGGCGCCAGGAACCGCTATGAAGAGGCGCGCTATTATTTCGAACGCGCCATGGAAGCAGCCCATCGTGCACGTCTTTACGAGGAAGCAGCCCGTCTGAAGCGGCGGCGTGACCATGTGGGACGGGTTTATAACAGCCAATTCCGCTATTCCGGCGGCGGCTGAGAGCGCTCCTCTCAGCTATTTTCGATGAGCGCGGGAACCCGGTTACCGCTCCGGAAAAGGGGGTGAGCGGCGAACGTGTGTCATATCGAAACAGCAAGGCCGTTATGACGGGCGAGGCGGCCCAAATATTCCATGATCCCCATCTCGGACGATAACCCGGCACGATTAAGACCGATCGTGACCTGGACCATTATTGCAACCTGCATTGTTGTCTTTTTTTGGCAACTTTCCTTCAGCGAAAGCCAGGAAGAAGCCCTTATTTATGCGCTTGGCTTTGTGCCGAAGAATCTCTTCGATAACGCTGAAATCACACGGTTTTATGGGATTCCCTGGCCCTGGTTCACCCTGATGACCTCCATGTTTCTCCATGGAGGCTTCCTGCACCTCGGCGGCAACATGCTTTACCTCTGGATCTTCGGGAACAATGTCGAGGACGCGATGGGGCATGTGCGTTTTCTTGCCTTCTATTTCGTCTGCGGCATCGTGGCGGCGCTCTCGGAGGGCCTCGTCAATCCACACTCTGGGTTGCCGATGCTGGGTGCCTCGGGAGCGATTTCCGGGGTTCTGGCAGCCTATGTGCTGATTTATCCACGCACACGCATCACGGTCATCATCCCCCTGGGAATCCTTCTCTACCCGACCAAGATTTCGGCGTTTTACGTCGTCGGCTTCTGGTTCCTGCTGCAACTCCTGAACGTGGTAGGCACTACGGCGGGCGGGCCTGGAACTGCGTGGTGGGCGCATGTGGGCGGCTTTGTAGCGGGCATGCTTCTCACCCCCATGCTTTCCAATTTCCCCCTTTTCGGACGCTACCGGCGCGGCCCCTGGGGATAGTCTGCGCATTCGGGAACGTACCGCTTCGGGCGGTTGGCACGGCTTTCGCTGTTTGCTTCCCGCGCGACGTGCCGTCTTCCCATTTTGGGGCAGACGTGAAACGGCGCGCGAATTCCGGTGGAGCGTTTTCTCATGAAGCATAGAAACAGCCATTTTGCGGTTGGATATTGGAGCAGGATCCGTCACGGCCGCGCCACTCCGGATCAGGTCGACATCGATCCAAAGGCTTTGAAGCGTCTGCTGCCGTTCGTATTCTTGCTTGACGCGCGTGGCGGCGCATTCACTTACCGTTTGGCCGGGACGACGCTTTGCGAACGCTATGGCAGCGAGTTGCGAGGGCGGGATTTTCTTTACCAATGGGATGCCGACAGCCGGGTGCGGCTGAACGAGTTGCTGCGCCGTTCGCTGCAAGTCTGCGTGCCGGTCTGCCTGACCTCGATCGGTGCGACCGACGATTGCCACATGGTCGAGATTGAAACCGTGCTGATGCCGATTTCGTTCGGCGGAGCCTATCCCGAGCGTTTCCTTGGGGTCGCTCAGGTTTTGACGGATGTCTCGCCGCTCGCCGGTCAGGCGATCAGCTTCGAACGCCTGGTGTCCTCAGCCTTGATTCGTGAAGACGAACCGGCGGAACAGGCGTCGCCCCCGCCCAACGACCGTGGCCGGCCTCATCCCCGTGCGCCGCATCTGCGGCTCGTCGCAGGGCGCGAAAGCGTTCGTCAAAGCGACAAGGACCCGCTGCGCATGGATGAGGAGACCATCAAGACATTCCTCGGGTTCTTTCAAAAACCCAGGAACCGTTCGGTCGAAGGCTTCTGATCCCAAGGATTACGGCACGCCGTCCTGCTTTCCGCTGACCGTCTGGCTTGGGTCGCGGTTGGTGCGCGCGCGCGTTTCCTGATCCTTTTGCACCTGCTTGAGATAGTCCAACTCATAGCGTTCGATGGAACTGCGGTAATCCTCGAATGCCTTGATGTCCTCCGCGCGCCGTGCGGCGCAGCGCGCTGCGTCATAACGCTGTGTCTGCTGGCACCAAAGATCGAAATCCATGTTGCGTACGCCAAATGTGCCGGTTCCAACAGACAGGTCGCGTCCGGCCGTAGGAGGAAGGGTCTGGGCCGCGCTGCTTCCCATCCAAAGGGCGAGAGCAAGTGCGGCAAAAACCGATCTGCGGACGTCATTTTTCATGAGACAGCCTCCCCATTAGAAACCATATCCTCCCTGAAAGGTTCCAGGAAGCGCCAACCATCGAAGCGGCCCCGGCAAAGTTACGCGAAAGCCCTCTCCGTAAACGCTTTATTGAGCAGTCAGACGATAATTTGGCGGCCGGAATCGGAAAAACCGGGTCACCGCGCGTATGAACGCTCCTGAAGAGAACACAGACAAGGACGCTGGCCAAAAGGTGATAGCGCGCGCGCTCAAGGAGCGCCGCCGCTTCCGCCGCGTCCATGTTGCCATCACCGGCCGGCTCTACATTCCGGCGACGCAGGAAGAGGCGATCTGTACGGTTGAGGACATCTCGCCCGGCGATGCATGCATCCTCTGCGAATTGCGCGAAGAACCGCGCGGGCGCGCCGTCATCTATCTTGACACGCTTGGACGTTTCGAGGGGCCGGTCGTGCGTGCGCGCAATGGCGGCTTCGTCATGACGTTTTCCTGCTCGCTTCAGAAGCGCGAAAAGCTTGCCGATCAATTGGCGCTCGAAATGAATCGCCACCTCATGAGCGAAGCGGATCTGCGCCGCTATGACCGGGTCGAGGCCACCAATGGCAGCTTCACGCATTTCACCCGCTCCACCGGCGAGCAGATGCGCTGCGAGGTCATGGACCTGTCGCTCACCGGCGTCTCGGTGCGCACGGAACACAAACCGCCCATAGGCGAGCACATCCTGATCGGCCATCGCGCGGGACGTGTCGCGCGCCATCATGGCGACGGCATCGGAGTCGAGTTTTTGGGCGGTGGCGCCGCCCATGCGGAAAGCCCTCCCACCGCAGCACCGATGCGCGTCATCATGGCGCCGGCGACGCGTATGGCTGCCCAGCCCCAGCCTGCATTGGCCCAAGCCGCGCGACGCTAGAGCCTCACGTAGAGCTAAAGCCTGACGCACAGGCCAGCCGCGGCCAGACGCGCTTTAGCGTCCCGAATGGTCGCTTCGCCAAAATGGAAGATCGAGGCTGCCAGAACCGCATTGGCATGGCCCTCGGTGACACCCGCGACGAGATCGTCGAGCGAACCCACTCCGCCCGAGGCGATGACCGGAATGCCAACCGCGCCGGCCACGCTGCGTGTCAGCGCGATGTCATATCCCGCTTTGGTGCCGTCGCGGTCCATCGAAGTGAGCAAAATCTCGCCCGCGCCATATGCGGCGAGCTTCACCGCGTGTTCGACCGCATCGATGCCCGTCGCGTTGCGTCCGCCATGGGTGAAGACCTCAAAGCGTCCATTGACACCCTTGGCGTCGATGGCGGCGACGATGCATTGGCTGCCGAATTTTTCCGCGGCCTCGCGGATGAATTCTGGCCGGCGCACGGCCTCGGTATTGATCGAGACCTTGTCCGCACCCGCAAGCAATAGCGCGCGGATATCTTCCGTGCTGCGCACGCCGCCTCCGACCGTCAGTGGCGTGAAGCACGCGGACGCCGTGCGGCGCACGACATCGAGCAGAATGGGACGCTTCTCATGGCTGGCCGTGATGTCCAGGAAGCAGAGTTCGTCAGCGCCGGCAGCATCGTAAACCAACGCCTGCTCGACCGGATCCCCGGCATCGCGCAAGCTTACGAAGTTCACGCCCTTGACGACCCGGCCATCCTTCACGTCGAGGCACGGGATGACGCGGATTTTCAACATGGGACGGCCATTCTTTGCTTGTTCGTTCTCGCGGCAAAGCCGCTGCGGACGAACGGGCCGTTCACGTCAAGGCATGGGATGACGCGAATTTTCAGCATCTCACGCCGCCCTGCGCGCGTTGGCGAGCGCTGCGACCGAAAGCAGAGCCCGGCCGCAGGCCGCTTCCGCCGGCACCGCCGTCGTCTTCACCAGCGCTTCGGCTTCGTAGAGAAGCGTGAGGGCCTCTTCAAGCCTAGCCGCCGTCCAGCGCGACACCTGTCCGCGAAAGTCTGCCTCGCGTGCGAAATGTACCGGCGGGCGGAGTTTTCTCATCGCCGCTTTCGTGTCGTTGCCTTCATCGGTTTGCGCGCGCACCAGAAGCAGCCGCTGAAAATGCGTCAGCGCCTGACGCAATACCGCGACGGGTGACGTGCCCGCCGCCCAAAGCCGCGACAGCGACATGTCCAGCCCCGCATAATTGCCCTCGCCCGCGGCGTCCAACGTCTCGTCCATGCGCAATTCGGATTCATCGCCCATGATCGCCGCGACATGGGCTTGGCTCACCGTCTTTTCGCCCATCGCATAGAGCGCGAGCTTCTCCAATTCGACGCGGGTGACGCCCCTATCCGAGCCCAACCGCGAAACCGCGTCATCGAGCGCATCGGGCTCGATTCCCAGACCGAAGTCCTTCAGCGCGCTGCGTACCACTTCTTCCAGATCGCGCTCATTGTCGGGATAGCAGGCAATCGCAGCTGCGTTGTCCGCCTCTTCGAAGATGCGCCGCAGCGCCGCGTTCTTCGCCAGCTCGCCGGCTTCCACCACGATCAAGGCATCGCCTTTCGGATCGGAAAGGAAGCGCTCGAAATCCTTGGCCAGCCCATTGCCCGCGCCGCGCACGCGCACCACGCGCCGTCCGCCGATCATGGAAAGCGCCGCCGCCTCGTCCCAGAGACGCGCCGGATCGGAATCGAGCGCCGCGTCATCGAGTTCGGCGACACGGAAGGGATCGCTCAGGTCCGGCACCACGCTTTTCGCGAGCCGTGCCGCGCGTTCGCGCACCATGCCCTGGTCCGGACCATAGAACAGCGCCGCCACCAATGTGCTCGGAGGCGCGCTTACGAAACGATCCGCCAAATGGGATTTGATGTCCATGCCGCGTCCGTCAGTGCTGCGGCTGACTGGCCGTATTGCGCAAGTAAACCGCGATCTGGGTGCGGATGCGTTCGGCGATGTCGCTGGCGGCGCGGTTCTTGGCATCGCGCTCCGCCGTCACCGTGGCATAGAGGAACGGCGCCGCTGCAACATTGTAGGCCGAGAGCGCCGTCACATCGCCCATCTTCACCGCCGTCGCGCTTTCGCGCGGAATCAATTCGTAATGGGCGGCGAGTGTATAATTGTAGCGGGTGATCGCGGTGTTGGTCTGAAGCACGACAGCTTCTTCCATTTCGGAAAGCGTGAGCTTCAGGCGGTACGTCGCGCCGTTTGCCTCACCCGTCGCGTTGAAGAGATCGAGCAGATTGTTGCGCAACGCATAACCGACGCGATCGGAAATGGGCTCGACATAGACGTTCGCAAGGGTGGCGCCCACATGCGGATCGAGCGCGGTGTTTCCGTAAAGTGGATGAAAGCCGCAGCCCGTGAGCAGGAGCATGCCCATGGCGGTGGCCATGCAGCGGCACCACCGGAGCAAGCGATTCGGAGCAGCCCCCCCCTCCCCCCTATTTTTGGCCGGCAGGATGGTTTTTTCCGCGGAACGCCTCGAAAAATCTGAAGTGCCGGTGAGGGTTTTTGGTGCGAATAGCGGTGCAATTGGGTGCAATAGAGGCATCCTACCCCGCCGCGCGGTCGAACTCCGGTTCCGATTCATGCGCCTAATATGGGCCTGCTTAAGCCCGCGCGCGAGGGGGAGCCCATGCCGGCCGAAAGGCGTTTTCATCAGGCCACCACGTTCACGATGCGCCCCGGCACGACGATGACCCGGCGCGGGGTCTTGCCTTCGAGCGCGCGCTGTACCGAATCGAGCGCCAGCGCGCTGGCTTTCACCTCTTCCTCCTGCGCCGCGCGCGCGATCTCGATTTCGCCTCTGCGCTTGCCATTGACCTGAACCGCGATGACGAGCGTGTCGCTCGTGACCAGGCCCTTATTGGCGACCGGCCAATGCGCCGTGGCGACGAGCGTCTTATGGCCGAGCGCCTCCCAGCAGGTCTCGGCCAGATGCGGCATCATCGGGCCGATCAACAGCACCAGCACTTCCAAAGCTTCGCGCTTGACTGCGCCATCCACAGGACCTGACGCGGAGAGCGCGTTGGCCAGCGTGTAAATCTGGGCGACGGCGCGATTGAAGCGCAGCGCGGCCAAATCTTCCGTCACCGCGGCGACCGCGCGATGGGTGGCGCGGCGCAATTCGAGATCGGCGCCGCCGCAATCCTGCGCCGGTTTGGCGCCCGGCGGAGGCAGCGCGCCCGCTTCCGTCACCAGCCGGTGGATGCGCTGCACGAAACGCCAGCAGCCTTCCGCGCCTTCCTGCGTCCATTCGACATCGCGTTCGGGGGGCGTGTCCGACAGCATGAACCAGCGGATGGTGTCGGCGCCGAACGCATCGATGATGCCTTCCGGCGCGACGACGTTCTTCTTCGACTTCGACATTTTCTCCGACGGCCCAACCGCCACAGGTGCATCGCTGCCCCGGCGGAACGCCTGGCCGTCGCGTTTTTCGACGTCCTCGGGCAAGAGCCACTCGCCGTCCGCGTCGCGATAGGTTTCGTGGCACACCATGCCTTGCGTAAAGAGTCCGGCGAAGGGTTCCTGCACCGCGATATCGCCGGCCTTCGCCATCGCGCGGGTGAAGAAGCGCGCATACAGAAGATGCAGCACGGCATGTTCGACGCCGCCGATATATTGGTCGACCGGCATCCAATAACGCGCGGCGTCCGGATTCACCGGCGCATCGGCGTGGCTATCGGTGAAGCGCGCGAAATACCAGGACGAATCGACAAACGTGTCGAAGGTATCGGTCTCGCGCGTCGCCGCCCCGCCGCAGACCGGGCATTTGACATGCTTCCAGGCCGGATGATTCTCCAGCGGATTGCCCGGAAGATCGAACCGCACCTCGTCGGGCAGTTTCAGCGGCAGATTGCGCTCGGGGACCGGCACCATCCCGCACATGCCGCAATGGACAATCGGAATGGGACAGCCCCAATAACGCTGCCGCGAGACCAGCCAATCGCGCAGGCGATAATGCACGGTGCGCGCACCCGTCCCAGCGGCTTCCAGGCGCTTGGCCACTTCGTTTTTCGCAGCGTCCACATCCAGCCCGTCGAGGAAGCGCGAATTGGCGAGATGACCGGAACCGACATAGGCTTCCGTGCCGATAGTGAAACTCTTTGTGTCGGCGTCGTCCGGAATCACGACCGGCAGAACGGGCAGACGGTATTTGCGCGCGAAATCGAGATCGCGCTGGTCGTGCGCGGGGCAACCGAAGATCGCGCCCGTGCCATAGGCCATCAGCACGAAATTCGCGACATAGACCGGGAGCTGCCAATTCGGATCCAAGGGATGCGTGGCGCGCAGACCGGTATTGTACCCCATCTTTTCCGCGGTCTCGATCGTCTCCTCCGCCGTGCCGCCTCGGTGACATTCGGCGACGAACGCCGCAAGCTTGGCGTCCCTGGCGGCCAATTGCTCCGTCAACGGATGATCGGGCGACAACGCCACGAAGCTCGCGCCGAACAACGTATCGGGACGCGTCGAGAACACTTCGACGCCTGGCTCCGGCGCATCCTTCAGCGCGAACGAAAAGCGCAAGCCTTCCGAGCGGCCGATCCAGTTCTTCTGCATAAGCCGGACTTTTTCCGGCCAGCGCTCCAAGGAATCGAGCCCGGTCAAAAGATCGTCGGCGAATTGCGTGATGCGGAAAAACCATTGCGACAGCTTGCGCCGTTCCACGATCGCGCCCGAACGCCAGCCGCGTCCTTCGATCACCTGCTCATTGGCGAGCACGGTCGAATCGACAGGGTCCCAATTGACGTCGGCTTCGGCGCGATAGACGAGGCCCATGCGGAAGAAATCGAGGAACAGCTTCTGCTGGCGGGCATAATATTCGGGATCGCAGGTGGCGAATTCGCGTGACCAATCGATGGCGAGGCCCATGGCTTTGAGCTGTTCGCGCATCGCGGCGATATTGGCGTAGGTCCATTCGCGCGGATGAACGCCTTTTTCGCGGGCGGCATTTTCCGCCGGAAGTCCGAAGGCGTCCCAGCCCATCGGATGCAGCACGTTGAAGCCTTGCGCGCGCTTGAAGCGGGCAATGACGTCGCCCATCGTGTAGTTGCGCGCATGGCCCATATGGATGCGCCCCGACGGATAGGGGAACATCTCCAGCACGTAGCATTTGGGAAGCGCGGATTGATTCACCGCCGCGAATACGCCGCGCGTGCTCCACGCCTCCTGCCAGCGCGCTTCCGATTCCTTTGCGTTGTAACGCGCCACGCGAAGCCCCCGAATCCGGACCTGAAACCTAACCGCCCCCGTTCACCCGCGCCAAGGCGGTCGAGGGCATCACACTGGGCCTTGGCTAGCGTTTATTGAGGCGTGGTCGCAAGCCGTAGCTCGCGGGCGCGCGCAAGGATCGCGTTTTCCAGCTTGATGCCCGTGTCAGGATTGACGGTCGCATCGGCCCAGCCATTGGGATTGCGCACCTGCCGGAAAACCGAAACCTTCACAGCATCGGCCCTAAGGCGCTTGTCCAGGATATAGACGGTGACCTTCAGGTGCTCGTCGGGCTTGTCGGGTGCGGCGTACCAGTCGCTGATCACGACCCCGCCAACCGGATCGGCCGAAGACAGCGGCATGAAATTCAGCGTGTCCAGCGTGGCCCGCCAGAGATAGGAATTGACGCCAAGCTGCGGCATGTCGGACGCGGTTTGATCGTCGCTGCTGCCACCGAAGGGCCAGAACCACGAGCCGTTGTTCGTGCTGGTCGAGGCCGTGCTCGGGGCGGCGCTCTGGGTGGAACTGTCGGAGCTGCAGGCGCCAAGCAAACAGGCAGTGGCGGCGAGGATGAGAATCCGCATGAATCGTCCTTATGAACTCCGGTACCGGACCGGCACCGAAGACAAACCCCCAGAGCCCCATCGGCTTGGGCTTATAATCAGGCAGGACGGACGGCGCAACGGCTCACCCATCGCGCATGTCGCGCCCGGCTTCGGTCTCCCGCCAAATCCTCGCTACTTTCCGCTGCTCTTCTTGTCGGCTTCGGTCGGGCAATCATTCGATTCCCGTACGAACGGCCAAAACCAGCCCCTCTGACATGTCGCGGGGGGAGCCGCCGCCGGAGGAGAGGGAGAGGCCGAAGAGGTCTGCGCGCTGTCCGCCGCGGCTGTGGCTGTGGCTGTGGCTGTGGCACCGACCGGCATCACGCCGGGCCCGCCGCCATAGACACCGGTCTTGCCGGCCTTCTTCTCGCCCTCCGTCAGGCAATCGCCGGGTTCGCGGCTGAAGGGCCAGAGCGTCCCCTTGTTGCAGTTAACCGTCGTGGCGGTCCGGCTCGCCGGCCCACCGCCAAAAACCGAAGTGGAGGTGATCAGAGCCCCATCGCCGCTGTTGTTGCCGCTGCTTCCGCTGCCACTTCCGAAAAGAGAGCCGCCGAACAGAGAACCGCCCAAAAGTCCGCCGCTGTTCGAATCATTGTTGTTCTGAACGGGAGGCTCCGACGGCTTGACGGTGCTGAGGTCGACATTGGTGTTGACCGGTCCATTATAAACGCCGGTCTTGCCGGAGGCGATTTCGACATCGGTCAAGCAATCGCCTGCCGTCCGTACAAAGGGCCACAGCATCCCCTTGTTACAGTCTGCGGCCAAGGCCGAGCCAGTTCCGGCAAAGCCAGCCGCGCCGGACAATGCGACACACGCGACAAGTGAAATAATACGCATCTCTTTATCCCGCCGCTGTTTTCGTGAAGGGCACGCAACACGCAACACCATCGGCATTTATACTCTCAGGGCACCAATGCGCAATGCGCCCGCCTTACCGATGCTTCTGGCCAACGTGTTAGTGATAGATTGAAGATTCGAGGTCATTGCATGATTCAAAAGAAAAAACGCGTGGCTCCGCTGCTGGCGGCGGCGGCCCTCTTCGGGGGATTCGCGCCGGCATGCATGGCGGACGCCGCGGAGGATTCCGCGGGCATCGCGCAGGAACTGGCACTCGAACCGCCGCAATTCGATCTCGGCGACATCAATGTGAAGCTTGGCGGATTCGCGGGAGCCGCGTTCTTCAACGCGCATCAATCGGCGGGTCCGGCCTATGGCAGCTATGATTTCGCGCGCACGAGCGGTGAAGCGCGCGCGAACATCCGCGCCCAGCGCATTTTCGACAACGGCCTGATCCTGGGCGCGGGCGGCGATTTCCTGCTCTATCACGACAGTCTGTCCGGCGATCAATATGGCAATGATTTCGTCGAGAAAGCCTTCCTGTTCGCGCAGACCGGTTTTGGCCGCGTCGAGATCGGCGAAGCGGACGGCGCCGGCTATACGCTCGGCCTGACCGGTCCCGTCACCAATCCGGAAGTGACGCTGGAGAATCGCAACATCTCGTTGTTTCACGATCCGGTCGCGGGCGAGGATTTCGCCCGGATCTTCGAAGCCGTCGCCGCGGTGCAGAGCACATCGAATTTCGCCAAGATCAATTATCTCACGCCGCGTCTGTTCGGAATCCAGATCGGCGCGTCATTCACGCCCGAAACGCTTCGCGCGCCGCTGCCCTTTACCGGCAATCCCAGCAACCTATCGGATCGGCAGCACGACATCTGGGAGATCGCGGCGAGCTATACGGGCTATGTGTCGAACGTCGCACTGGGTTTGTCGGCGGCTTATGCGCATGGATCGCTCAAGAACGAAAGTGCGGGCGCGGACGCGGACGGTCTCTATGATTGGTCACTCGGCGCGCAGGCGGCCACCATGCTGTCCGATGTGAGGCTCTCGTTCGGCGGCGGCTACCGCGAGAGCAACGCCTATCTCCTGGAGACCGATACCGTGCTCGCCCATGGCGGCACCCACACCGGCCACATCTCGGCCACCGCGGAATGGAAGCGATGGATCGCGGGCGTGGAATATTCTCTTTCCGAAATCAGCGGCCCGGTGGATTTCGACATCAGGGGCTATCAGGTCTCGGCCGGATACCGGCTGAACGACAATCTGCAGCTCACCGCAGGCTGGCAATGGTACGACTACCGCCGCAATTTTGGCACGTTCTACAACGGAGGTCCCGGCATCGACATGAATGCCGGGTTTCTTGCCCTTAGCTACGAATTGTGAGCGGGATCAAGAGTGAGCCGGGATCAGGGCCTCGATCGCGGCAATTCCCGCAAGCCGCGTCCCGGCCAAACGCTGAACGTTCGTCGCGTTGACGCCGCCAAGCGCGTAAACCGGCAAGCGCGCGCTCCCTGCCAGCGTACAAAAGCGCGAGACGCCAAAGGGCTCGCGCCCGATATGGCTTTGGGTCGCAAAAACGGGCGCGAGCAGAACCGCATCGCAGCGCGCGCGCGCCGCAACGCCGAGGCCGCGCCGCGAATGGGCCGACGCCGTGATCAGCCAATCGGGGTGCAACGCCTTCCAATGGACCGCTTCGCCGGCGCGCGCTTCCGGCAGATGCAGCCCGTCGCACGGGAGGCGTGCGGCCAGACCCGCATCGCCCGCAATCAGCAATCGCAAGCCCCGCTGCCGGGCGATTTTGTGCAAAGCGCGCGCCAGCGCAGCGCGCGGCGCGGCCTCGGTGTGCCGCAGGATGATCGCAGCCCCCTTGGGCAGAGCGCGCGCGGCGGCGAGCGGGTCGGCGAGCCGGGTCTGGTCGGTCATCAAAATCAGCGGCGGCAGATGGGGAGCAGCTGCGTTGAGCAGGCGCGCGGCCCTTGCTAGTTTCACGCGCGCCAACACCGATGCCATGATGTGACCTCCGAAAATCCTCCCATATCCGTCGATCCGGCCGGGAATCTCAAGGCCGTTCTCGCCCGCATCGCGGCCGCGCGCCGGTGCGCCATCGCACCGGCGGACGAAACCCATCTGATCGCGGTGAGCAAAACCCATGACGAGGCGCGCATCCTGCCCGTCCTCGAGGCCGGCCACCGCATCTTCGGCGAAAATCGCGTACAGGAAGCCAAAAGCAAATGGCCGCAATTGCGCGCGCGGTTTGCGGATGTGACGCTGCATCTGATGGGGCCGCTGCAGACCAACAAGGTCCGCGATGCTGTGGCGATCTTCGACGCCATTCATTCGCTCGACCGCCTGAAGCTTGCCGAGGCACTCAGGGACGAATGCGCGCGCACCGGCAAGCGCATCGCGCTCTTTGTCGAAGTGAATATCGGCGCGGAAACCCAGAAGGCCGGTCTCGCGCCGCATGAAACCGCGCGCTTCGTGCGCCACTGCCGCGATGGGCTGAACCTGAATGTGGTGGGGTTGATGTGCATTCCGCCCGCCAAGGAGGAGCCCGCGCTTTTCTTTGCTCTGCTGCGGAAACTGGCGCGCGAATGCGGGCTTAACGCCCTCAGCATGGGCATGAGCGATGATTTCGAAACCGCGATCCGCTTCGGCGCCACTCATGTGCGCGTCGGCACGGCGATCTTCGGGGAACGTGAAACCTGATTGTCCGGCGATCTATTCGATGATGGTCATGCGCGGCGCGTAACGGTGCAGCATCGCGCCATGTTCGGACAGCCAAGCCTGACTCTTCTCGATGTCGGGCACCAGAAGCTCGACCAGACGCCAGAAGCGCGGCCGATGATTGAGTTCGCGCAAATGGGCCACTTCGTGGGCCACGACGTAATCGAGCACGGCCGGCGGCGCCAGCACCAGCCGCCACGAGAAGGAGAGCGAGCGCGCGGAGGAGCACGAACCCCAGCGGCTGGACGTGTCGCGAATGGTAATCCGCTTGGGACGCACACCAAGCCTTGCGGCATGTTCGGCAACCCGCTCGTCGATCTTCATCCGTGCTTCACGCTTCAACCAGTCCAGGAGCCGGCGCGACGCGTGTTCAGGCCGGCCGCCGACACGGATGGTGGGACGCGCGGCCTCGCGATCGATCCAGACCGGCGCGCGTTTGCCCTCGCCCGGACGGATCGCATATTCCACGCCTTTGAACAAAATCGTCGAGCCGATATCGATCTGCACCGCGTCGGGCACATCGGCGAGGCGGCCCGCGATCCAATCCTTCTCCTTGCGTGCGAAATCGAGCGCGCGATCAAAGGAACGCGACGATGGAGACACCACCGACACTTCACCCGTCGCGGGATCGACCTTCACGATGAAGCGGCGCGCGCGCGGATTGGTGCGCAGAATCACTTCGATGGATTTGCCGTCGATCTTCAACAATTCGCGTTTGATGCGGCGCGCCGGTTTTGCGTTCGCCTCGTCGTGAAATTTTTTGCGCACTGCGATCATGAATTGTCCCCGACGAAACACGATTGGTCTCGTGTCCTATCAAGCCAAATTTTTCGTAGCGCCGTTGCGGTCCGCCATCCCGGTACGTCCTGCGGCCCCTTCGGCACCCGCCATTAAACCTTGCCTTCCGGCGCGCACAAGGGCAAAATTTAAGTTCCCGCTAAGTTTATTAGTTGATTGAAAAATAAGCATTTTTCGATTCCAATGAGAGAAATTAACGTCTGTTGTTCATTATTTTGAACGATGATCGGAAATTTTCCCAAATTGCACGTCTTTAGCGGCCCTGGCATACAGGGCGGGAAACCCCATTCGCCGCTGCCATGGCACTTGCAATCGGCAAAGATCACGCTCTCTCGGGATCCGCCGGAACGGACGCCGCCCTCTTTGTGGGCGCGGTGAGCGCCGCCCTGCTTCTGGGCGCATTCGGGTCGCAATATCTCGGCGGCCTGGCTCCTTGCGAGATGTGCATCTGGCAACGCTGGCCGCACGGAGCAGCGATCCTTTTGGGGCTTATCGGGGGAGGACTGGTCAGAGGCGGAGTCCTGCCCCCCAATCTTGGCCGGACCCTGGCCATTCTGGCCATTCTGGCCATCGCGATTTCGGGCGCCATCGGCGTCTTCCATGCCGGGGTGGAATGGAAGCTCTGGCCGGGCCCCGCGGAATGCACCGGGGTCGGTTATGTTCCGGGACGGGACGATTTCAAGCCGCTGCAGATCGTACGCTGCGATGAGGCGCAATGGCGGCTGTTTGGCATTTCGCTGGCCGGCTATAATGCCGTGTTCTCGCTGGCGGCCGCTGCCTTGGCGGCAAGCTGGCTGCGGCGGGCGCGGGCATGAATTCCCGTACGATGAGTCCCTCGGCAAGAACGGCAAATCGGGGGGCGCGGCCGGTTCTTCCGGGAACCCAGGACGCTTGCGCCGCCGATATCGAAGCCATGATCCGTGTCGATCATGCGGGCGAATTCGGTGCGCTTCGCATCTATGAAGGTCAGCTCGCGGTGCTGTCGCGCAAAACCCCGGCCTCCGAGGCACAAAGCGATGTGCAGTCTATCCGTCACATGGCGGCCCAGGAACAGACGCACTTCGATACCTTCGAGCGCATGATCGAGGAACGGAGCGTTCGCCCGACCGCGCTCGAACCGGTCTGGCGGATCGCCGGCTTTGCGCTGGGTGCCGCCACCGCGCTGATGGGCGAGAAAGCGGCGATGGCCTGCACGGTCGCGGTAGAAGATGTCATAGACGAACATTATTCCAGACAGATCGAACGTCTTGGCGAAAACGAGCCGGATTTGAAACAGACGATCCAGAAATTCCACGCCGAAGAATGTGCCCATCGCGACGAAGCGCTGGAACGCGGCGCGCGCGAGGCACCGGCCTATCCGCTTCTTTCCGCCGCGATCCGGCTATCCTGCCGCATGGCGATCGCGCTATCGGAGCGACTATGAACGCAAGTGCGCAGGCCCCGATCCGGCGCGCGACAGAGGCCGACGTGCCGCGTCTGGCACGGCTTTTCGCGGCGGCCTTCGCACGCGATCCCCTGTTCGATTGGCTGGCGCGAGCGGGAAGCAAGCGCCAGCGCGCGCTGCAGCGATTTTTCGGATGGGTCTTGGCTCGCCGTACCGTGCCCCACGGCGAAACCTGGATTTCCGCCGATGGGTTGGCGGCGGCGGCGTGGATACCACCCTATGTGAAGTCCGCGCCGCCGCGCTTTTTGGAAGATCTGCGCACGCTTCCGGCGATTCTGCGTCTGACGGGTTTGAAGCGCCTGCCGCGCGGGGCCGCAATGGCGGCTGCGATGGACGAGGCTCCTCCGCAAACGCCCTATTTCTATCTGGCTTTCATCGGTGTCGCACCGCGCATGCAGGGCGCAGGCCTCGGCTCGGCACTTTTGCGTCAAACGCTGGCGCGGGCCGACGCGGCGGGCAGCGGTGCCTATCTGGAAAATTCCAATCCGCGCAATCTGAAGCTCTATCAGCGCGCGGGCTTTGCGGTTCTGCGCGAGGTCAAGGCGCACGCCGATGCCCCGCCCGTCACCGCGATGTGGCGCCCGGCCAAAGCCCGTCAGAGCGGCATCCCTTCAGATTGAACGCGATACCGCTCTAGATTTTTATTTTACCGCGCAAATTTTAGGGCGAACGGCCTCACGCGCTTGCGCGCGATATCAAACGATCGCGGCGAAGCCGCAAGGGCACTTCCTATCGCGGCGAAGCCGCAAGGGCACTTCGGCCAATTGCGTTTTAGGGCTCAAGCACGATGTCCCAATAGAGATAGTCCGCCCAGGACTGATGCAGATAATTGGGTGGAAACATGCGGCCATTGTTTTGCAACTCGGCGACCGATGGCTTATGCGGAGAATTGCGCGGATGCATGCCCGCGCGATGGGGCAAGCGGCCGCCCTTCATCAGATTGCAGGCCGCGCAGGCCGCGACCACATTGTCCCAGGTCGTGCGGCCGCCACGCGAGCGCGGAATCACGTGGTCGAAGGTGAGGTCTTCCTTCGATGGACAATATTGGCATTGGAAGCGGTCGCGCAGGAAAACATTGAACCGCGTGAAGGCGGGATTGCGCGTAGGCCGCACATAGGTCTTGAGCGACACCACCGAGGGCAGGCGCATCTGAAAGCTCGCCGAGCGCACCGTGCGTTCATATTCGGCCACGATGTTCACGCGCTCGAGGAACACCGCCTTGATGGTGTCCTGCCAGGACCATAGAGACAGCGGAAAATAGCTCAGCGGGCGGTAATCCGCGTTGAGCACGAGGGCCGGGCAATTGTCGGGGACACGCTCGGCGGCTAGCACGTTTGCCTATCCGTACTGAAGGCGTCACTCTCCCTTGAGGCGCGAGGCGAACCAAAAGCGGGCGGGACTGTAGCCGGAACATCGGCGTTGCGCCAACCCTTAGCG
>DASYEG010000051.1:0-1884 GCA_036499145.1 Micropepsaceae bacterium
TTGTTCTTCCTCCACGGCGCCCGCCTGTCGCGCGACACCGTGATGGCCGGCATCACGCATTGGCGCCTGCATCTGCTGGTCTTCGCCAGCACCTTCATCTTGTTTCCGAGCCTCGGCATGCTGATCGGCTTATGGCTGCCGCGGCTCCTCACGCCCACGCTCTATACCGGGATTCTATTCCTCTGCGTGCTGCCATCGACGGTGCAATCCTCCATCGCCTTCACCTCGATCGCGCGCGGCAACGTTCCGGCCGCGATCTGCTCGGCTTCGGCGTCCAATATCGTCGGCATATTCCTGACGCCGCTTCTGGTGGGCGTGCTGCTCAGCGGCAAGCGTGGCGTCGGCTTTTCCTTCTCGGAAGTCGAGACGATCCTGCTGCAATTGCTGTTGCCCTTCATCGCCGGCCAGATTTGCTATCGCTGGCTTTCCGGATGGCTGGGCAAGCACAAGAGCCTGACCAGCATCGTCGATCGCGGCTCGATCCTGATGGTGGTCTATCTGGCGTTCAGCAATGCGGTGGTCGGCGGGCTTTGGCACCAGTTGCCGCTCGGCGCCATCGGTATGCTGGTCCTCGTCGATATGGCCATCCTGGCTATCGTCCTCGCCGCCACCCTGATCGCCAGCCGGGTGATGGGCTTTGCCAAGGAAGATGAAATCACCATCGTCTTCTGTGGATCGAAGAAGAGTCTCGCCAGCGGCATTCCGATGGCGAATGCGATCTTCGCGGGACAGAATATCGGCGCGGTGGTCTTGCCGCTGATGATTTTCCATCAAATACAGCTTTTGGTCTGCGCCGTCGTGGCGCGCCGCTATGCGGAACGCCAAAAGGCCCAGGCCACCGCGGTGTGAGACCATGTGGGTCATCACGTTTCGCGATAATTATAATCGGGAATGCTTTGTTCCGCATGCCCCCCTACTTCGGTATACCTTCAAGATGACGCGCTCTTTTCAGCCCGACATCGATCCGAAACGACGCGTTGGCGTCGGTTTGGCGCGGTTCTTCGCGCGCTCAGCGAATAACAACCCGATCTCCTGAGAGCCATCCCATGAACATCCTTTCCCGACAGTCGCGGGGCGTGATCCCCATCGTTCCAACGCCGTTCGATGACGAGGGTCGGGTCGATCTCGCCAGCATTCCGAAGCTGATCGCCTATTACCAGGCGTGCGGGGTGATCGGATTGACGATCCTCGGCGTGATGGGAGAAGCCTCGAAGCTGACCCAAGGCGAGACGGAAGACGTCGTGGAGACCTTTGTTTCGCATGCAAAGGGCAGGTTGCCGGTCATCGTCGGCGTCAGCGGCACCAGCCTCGCGGCCTCGGCCGCGCTGGCGCTGTGGAGTCAGGAACGCGGCGCTTTCGGCGTCATGCTGCAGGCCATGAGCGGGCTGCAGGGAGACGACGCGCTCGTCACTTATTTCGAGATGTTCGCAGAGCGCACGCAAAAACAATGTCCGATCTGCGTTCAGGATTATCCGGTCTCCAGCGGCGTCCATATGTCGGTGGCGGCGTGGCGCCGAATCGCGAAATTGGAATCGGTGTTCATGCTGAAGCATGAGCCGCCAGCCGGGCTGCAGAAGCTCTCCCAGATCCGCGCGAGCGAGAAGGAAGGCGCCTGCCCGCGGATCGCGATCCTCACCTCCAACAACGCGATGCATCTCTCGCAGGAACTCGATCGGGGTGCCGACGGCGCCATGGTCGGCGTGGCCTATACCGATCTGATCGTCCTCATATGCCGCCTCTATGCCGAGGGACAGGTAGAGAAGGCCTTAGACATCTATGACGCGGTGCTTCCCCTCATTCGGCATGAAAGCCAGGGCGCCTTCGGTCTGGCGATCCGCAAGGAAATTCTGCGGCGGCGCGGTGTGCTTCGCACCGGTCACGTCC
>DASYEG010000052.1:0-2564 GCA_036499145.1 Micropepsaceae bacterium
TGAAGCGCACCTGAGAAAGCGCCTGGAAACCGCCTCGCAAACCCCCTAATTTCGGCCAGCTTTACACGAATCCGAAAAGGGGACGAATTTGGCCTTCACATCCTGGCGCGGCGTCGTCGGCAACATCAAGCCGACCATGCGCCCCGGCTCCGTCGAGGAATTGTGCCGCATCCTGCCCGAGGGCGTGGGGATCATTCCCCTCTTCCTCGACATCCAGAAGGGCGCGCGCGAGGAATTCACGCGCATCATCCCGCATTATGAACCGTTGATCGCCAAGCTCGCGGAACACGAGGTGGATTTGATCCATCCCGAAGGCGCGCCGCCGTTCATGGTGCTCGGCTATGAGGGCGAGGCCGAGTTGATCAAGAAATGGGAGAAGAAATACAAAACCCCCATCTTCACCTCGGGCACGAATCATATCCGGGCGCTGAACGCGCTGAAGATAAAGCGCTTTGTCGGCGCCTCCTATTTTTCGGGCAAGATCAACGAGACCTTTGGCCGCTATTTCGTCGATGCGGGTTTCGATGTCCTCGGCATGGAGGGGATCGATGTGCCCTTCCACGATGTCGGCAATCTGTCGGGCGAACTGGTCTATGCCCATGTGAAGAAGATCTTCCTGAAACATCGCAAAGACGCGGAAGGGATTTATCTCCTGGGCTCGGGCTGGCGCGTGATGGGCATCATCGACATGCTGGAGCGCGACCTTGGCGTGCCGGTCATCCATCCGGTGCCCGCGCGCTGCTGGGAGATTCAGAAGCGGCTGATGATCAACCATCCGGTCGCGGGCTATGGGCGGCTCTTGTCCGAGATGATCGCGGGATGAGATTTCGCTGGGCCGCGTGCGCTTTGGGTGTCGCCATGATGGGCGTGCTCGCCGCCATGCCGGCCCGCGCCGCTGCGCCGCAGCCCTTCTACAAGGGCAAGCAGATCATTCTTCTGATCGCGAGCGGTGCGGGCGGCGGCTATGACGCCTATGCGCGCGCGCTCGCCCGTCATATGGGCCCGCACATCCCGGGCAACCCGGCCATCGTGCCCAAGAACACGCCGGGCGCGGGCGGATTGATCGCGGCCAATACACTTTACAACAGCAGCGCGCCCGACGGGCTGACCTTCGCCGCGCTGACCAATGGCGCGGCCATGGACCCGCTGTTCGGCGAGCGCGCGGCGCGCTTCGACGGACAGAAATTCGCCTGGCTCGGCTCAATCGGCAAACTCGAAAACATCTGCGTGACGTGGAAAGGCAAAAGTCCGATCACGCGCATCGAGCAAGCGCGTGACAAGGAAGTCACCGTGAGCGCGACAGGCGCCACCGGCAATTCCGCGATCATGCCGAAGATCGTCAATCAATTCCTCGGCACCAAATTCAAGGTGATCGGCGGCTATGCCGAAGGCGCGGGCCAGACGCTGGCGCTTGAACGCGGCGAGGTCGACGGCATCTGCGGCCTTTCCTATTCGACGCTGAAGGCCGCGCACCCCGATTATTTCCGGGACAACAAGCTCAACATCATCCTGCAGATCGGTCTCGAGAAGCTGAAGGATTTGCCGAACGTGCCGAACGCGATCGATCTTGTCTCCGATCCCGACAGCAAAAAAGTGCTGGAGCTGATCCTGATCCGTCAGGAGATGGGCCGGCCGTTTGCGCTGCCGCCGGGAACGCCCGCCGACCGCGTGGCGATTTTGCGCGCCGCGTTCGATGCGACGCTGAAGGACCCGGCGTTCCTGGCCGAAGCCGCCAAATTGCAATTGGAGATCGATCCGCTGACGGGTCCACAGATCGAGGACTTGCTGAAGACCGCTTACGCAGCGCCCAAACCCATTGTCGCGCGCGCCGCCCAATTGACGAAATAGAAAACCACAAAGGGCACGAAGCAGACACGAAGTACGCGAAGGCATTTGGACGAAGCTTCGTGACCTTCGTGCGCCCTTTGTGCCCTTTGTGTTTGACTTTACCGACCTGCCGCGGGGCTGAATTTGAATAGGCATTACGACTACATCATTGCCGGTGCGGGATCGGCGGGGTGCGTGCTCGCCAACCGCCTCTCTGAGGACAGCACCGCGCGCGTGCTGCTGCTGGAAGCCGGCGGGCCCGACAGGCATCCCTATATCCATATCCCGCTGGGTCTCGGCATGATGCACAAGAAGCGCATGTTCGATTGGGGCTATGACAGCGAGCCCGAACCCGCGCTCAATGGCCGCCGCATCGAGGCCGCGCGCGGCAAGGTGCTCGGTGGTTCGTCTTCCATCAATGTGATGGCGTTCACGCGCGGCGATCCCGGCGATTACGAACGCTGGGCGCAATCGGGCGCGCTGGGCTGGTCCAATGCCGAATTGCTGCCCTATTTCAAGCGCGTCGAGACCTGGCAGGATGGCGAGAACGCGTTTCGTGGCGGACACGGTCCCATGGGCGTCGAATGGGCGAAGACCACGGACCCATTGTTCGATGCCTGGATCGAAGCGGCCAAGGCGGCGGGCTTCCCGCATGTGCAGGATTACAATGCCGGTTCGCATGAAGGCTTTGGCCGCAGCCAATATTCCATCCGCAACGGACGGCGTTCGTCCTCGGC
>DASYEG010000053.1:0-2323 GCA_036499145.1 Micropepsaceae bacterium
CGCGAAATAATCGGTCGCCAGGAGATTGAGCGGCCCATCGCCCTTGGTCTGCACGCTGAGACGCCCCTCGAATTTCAGCGACGAACCCAGCAACGCCGACAAGGCCAGGGCCTCGGCCAGCACGCGCTGACCGGCCTCCGGTAGCGGGTGGGCCGCAAGCGCGCGTGTCGAAACCGCATCCAGACGCAGGATCCGGCCCCGCAGACCCACATCCGGCAGATCGAATGGAAGAACGAAATCGGCGTCAGGCGCAGGTGTGTAGGATGTTTCGGCCATGGGCCAATGTGGGGTCGGATTTGGCGCCCCGCAAGAGCAAGCCTTAAGCCAGGCACCAGAGCAGAATGGCCTTCTGGATATGGAGCCGGTTCTCCGCCTCGTCGAACACCACCGATTGCGGCCCGTCGATCACCGCATCGGTGACTTCCTCGCCGCGATGGGCAGGCAGACAATGCATGAAGATCGCGTCGGGTTTCGCGCGCGCCATCAACGCTGCGTTCACCTGAAACGGCTTCAGGAGATTGTGACGCTTGGTTCCTTCCTTGTCGCCCATGGAGACCCAGGTATCGGTGACCACGCAGTCCGCCTCCGCGACAGCCTCTGCGGCATCGCCGGTGAAAACGATCTTCGCCCCCGAATTTTCCGCCCATTTGCGCAGAAGCGGGCGCGGCCCGAGTTCACGGGGAGTGGCCACGTGCAAGGTGAAATCGAAACGGGCCGCCGCATGGATCCAGGACGCGCACACATTGTTGCAGTCGCCGGTCCAGGCAATCGTGCTGCCGCGAATGGGTCCCTTTTTCTCCTCGAACGTCATCACATCGGCCATCACCTGACAGGGGTGGGACAGTTTGGTCAGGCCGTTGATCACCGGAACGCCGGCATATTCGGCCAATTGCGTCAGCGTGTCGTGGCCCAGCGTGCGGATCATGATCGCATCGACATAGCGCGACAGGACGCGCGCCGTATCGGCGATGGTTTCGCCGCGGCCGAGCTGCATTTCGGCGCCTGTCAGCATGATGGTGCTGCCGCCCAGTTCCTGCATGCCGACATCGAAGGAAATGCGCGTGCGGGTAGAGGGCTTCTCGAAGATCAGCGCGAGCATGCGTCCGTCGAGCGGCACATCCGCATCCTTCAGCCCGCGCGGGAAACCCGCGCGATCGTCCTTGCGGCGGCGTGCCGAAGCGATGAGGCCGTTCAGCGTCGCGGAATCCAGATCGGCAAGATCGAGGAAATGCCGTGGACCGCTCGCCGTGGGCTTGTGCTGTTTGAGAGCCCCGGACGCGGTCATACCGCTTGCCTCTCGGTTTCGAATGCGGCGCAGGCTGTCATGAGAGCACGCATCGCTTCCTTGACGTGGCGTTCCTCGATATTCAAAGGCGGCAACAGACGCGCGACATTCTCGGTCGCTCCGACCGCGAGCAGCCGATTTTCCCGCAGCTTCGCGATAAACGCCGCTGCGGGAACATGCAGCCGCAATCCCAACAGCAGGCCGCGCCCGCGCACCTCGGCGATGACGCCGCGATGCTCGGCCGCCAGCATCGCGAGATGCTGCTGCATGGAGCCGGATATCGCGCGGACATGTTCGAGGAAGGCCGGTTCCAGGACGAGATCCAGGACAGCGCTTCCCACCGCCATGGCGAGCGGATTGCCGCCATAGGTGGACCCGTGCGAGCCCAGTGTCATGCCCTTGGCGGCGCGCTCGGTGGCGAGGCAGGCGCCCAGCGGGAAACCACCGCCGATGCCTTTGCCCACCGCCATGATGTCGGGAACGATCCCGGCATCCTCATAGGCGAAAAGCCGGCCGGTGCGGCCGATGCCGGTCTGAACCTCGTCAAGCACCAGGAGCAGTCCCTGCGCGTCGCAGAACTCCCGTAAGCGCTTCAGAAATCTCGGCGCGGCCGCGCGCACGCCCACTTCGCCCTGGATCGGTTCGATCAGGATGCCGGCCGTTTGCGGTCCGCAGGCGTTCCTGACGGCATCGAAATCGCCGAGCGGCACGGGATCGAACCCTTCGACCTTCGGTCCGAAGCCTTCGAGATATTTGGGGCTGCCGCCGGCCGCGATCGTGGCAAGCGTGCGGCCATGGAACGCGCCCTCAAAGGTGAGGAGGCGAAAACGCTCGGGCGCGCCCGACGCATAGTGAAAACGGCGCGCCATCTTGATCGCGCATTCGACCGCTTCCGCGCCGGAATTGGCAAAAAAGACCGTGTCGGCGAAACTCGCGTCGATCAGGCGGCGCGCCAGGCGCTCCTGACCGGGCACCCGGTAGAGATTGGAGGTATGCCAGAGTTTGCCCGCCTGTTCGCGCAACACCGAAACGAGATGC
>DASYEG010000054.1:0-5933 GCA_036499145.1 Micropepsaceae bacterium
AATCTTATCAAGCGCGCACCGGATCGGGTGGTCGCGGGCGTGCTGGCGCAGCCGGTCGGTTTCCGTCCCGAGATGCCCACGCTTTTGTACGATGGCGGCATGACGGTCTGGGGCCCCGAATTGATGAAGCAGCGGCCCAACATCACCAAGGATACGGTCGAGAAATTCCTCACCAAGATGTTCCGCAGCAACGCCGATTTCGTCTTCACCGTGTCGCGCGATTTCGTGCGCAACTGCCAGACGCCGGTGCTGATCCTGCCCGATGACATCCCGGCCCATCCCTATGCCGTCGCCATGGAGGCCGCGATGCTCGCGCCCAAGGCCGAAGTGAGCGTCTACCCGTGGAAGGAGCCCAAGGATGGAATTCCACTGGCGGTTCGCCAGATCCGTTCCTTCATGAAGGCCCATCGGCCCGCTTCTGTTTGAACCCGTCGCGCGCGTGTTTGCGGCGCCGCGGACGATTTATCCCCGCCGGCCGCCGCCGATTCCGCCGAAAGGGCATGATTTATCCACACTCTCCGGCGCGGGCGTAAAATACCCGCGCCCAATGGAGAGTGCCGATGACCAAACGCAAGAAGCCCGCGGCTGACCCGGACGACGTGTTGGCGGAATTGCTCATCGAATGCCGCGACGGTGTGCGTACTTGTTTCGAACTGAGCCATGATCCCGAATGGGACGACCGGGGACGCTGCGAGGCGATGAACGTCGCGGCGCGGCTGATGAAGACCAGCCTGGCCCTGGCGGGGGCGCTGAAGAAGAAGCCCGATTTCACCCATCGCATCATCGTGGAGCGCGCTGCGGCGATCCCCCCACCCCCGAATTTTCCGGCAAAACAATTCATGGCGGTCAGGAACCGGAAGGATCGCAAAACTGAGTAGGGGCGCGCCGTACGGGAACAGGAATGCGGCCAAACCGGCAAGCCGTGCCCGAAGAATGCGCGCACTGAAGCGCCACGTCCGCGCGTTGATCGTCCGCGCGCGAGAGGCGTTGGCCGCACAGACGTCCACAGATCGCTCGCGGCTTTTTCGAGTGACGCCGGGATGACAAGATCGTTAGGACTGCTACACTCGAATCATGCGTGTGCTCGTTCTTCATTCCGATGTGCCGCCGGATGCGCCTCCGGACGATCAGGATACGCTGCTTCAGGCGACGGCGATCGAATCGACATTGGCCGAACTCGGGCACGAATCGTCATGCGCGGTGTTCACGCCCGATCCCGCTGCGCTGGATGGCTTGATCGCGCGCGAATGTCCCGATCTCGTGTTCAATCTGGTCGAAGTGGTGTGGGGACGCGGGCTTTATGCGCCTCTCGCGCCCCAGATGCTCAGTCAAATGGGTGTGCCCTTCACGGGGGCGTCGGCCGCGGCCATCGCGGTTTGCGGCGACAAGGTGCTCTCCAAGCGGCTGCTCAAAGGTGCCGGCCTGCCGACACCGGCCTGGTCGGAACCACCGCATTGGCCGGGCATCGGGACCGGGCGCTGGATCGTGAAATCCACGAGCGAGGACGCGTCGCTCGGGCTGGATGACGGTGCCGTGGTCAGCGGCCGCGAAGCCGTCGTGATGCGCGCGCAAAGCTCCGCGGCCCGCCATGGCGGGCGCTGGTTCGCGGAACGCTATATCGACGGGCGGGAGTTCAATGTCGCCCTCATCGAGAAGGATGGAGCGCCGCAGATCCTTCCCATCGGAGAGATGACATTCGAGCGCTGGGACGAGAACCGGCCCCGCATCATCGGTTATGCCGCGAAATGGGATGAAGCCGCCGCCGATTATCGCGACACGGCGCGCGTCTTCGTCTGGAGCGAGCGCGAGCCCGACCTGCACGAAAAACTGGAGCGTCTGTCGAAAGAGTGCTGGACGTTGTTTGGGCTCAGCGGTTATGCGCGGGTCGATTTCCGCATCGATGCGCATGGCGAGCCCTATATCCTCGAAATCAATCCCAATCCCTGTCTCGAACCGAATGCCGGGGTCGCCGCCGCCGCCGAGCAAGCCGATGTTCCTTATGCCGCGCTGATCGACGATATCGTCCACGCCGCGCTTCGTGGCTGAGGGTTTTCGCAGCACGCCGCGACAATCCGATGTCGACGCGGTGGAGCGTCTGGTGCGGCTGACCCATGTCTTCAACGAGGGCGAGGTCGCGATTGCCCGCGAGCTGGTCCAGGAATCCCTCGCCAAGGGGGCGCAAGCCTCGGGTTATTATTTCCTGTTCGCGGACGGTCCTGGCGTCGTCGCGGGCTATGCCTGCTTCGGCCCCATCGCCGGGACGGCCGGGCGGTGGGAGCTTTACTGGATCGCCGTCGATCCCGGCGCGCATCGTTCGGGCCTGGGCAAGCGTCTGCAAGGAGCGAGCGAGGAGGCGGTGCGCGCGTTTGGCGGGCGCCTTCTGATCGCCGAAACTTCGACGCGGCCCGATTATGCGCCGGCGCGGGGTTTCTATCTTTCGCAGGGCTACAAACTGCTCGCCGAAGTGCCCGATTGGCATGACGATGGCGACGGGTTGGCGATTTTCGGCAAACGTCTCTAGCTCTCGAGCGCGCCGGCGATTCTGGCGCGGCCGAGCTGCCGTTCGCGCCAGAGAATCAAGAGCCCCGCCGCGATCACGATGGTGCCGCCGAACCACACTTGCGGGCCCGGCAATTCGGCGAACACGAAATAGCCGAGCACCACCGCCCAGATCATCGCCGCGTAATCGAAGGGCGCGAGCACGGAGGCCTCGCCATAGCGATAGGAAAAGCTGAGAAACAATTGCCCGACGCCACCCGCAAGGCCCGTCAGGATCAGAACGGCGGCTTCAGCGCCAGTCGGCCAGTTCCAGCCGAAGACCAAAGTCGTGAGGCTCACCGCCGCGCTCGTCAGCATGAAATAGAACGCGATGGTGATGGAGTGTTCATGCGCGCTCATGCGGCGCAGGAAAATCATCGCCACCGCCGTCAGCCCGGCGCCTGTGAGCGCGAATATCGCGCCGTAAAGCGCGCTCCGCGACAGGCCGGCCTCGGGTCCGGCGATGATGACGACGCCGATGAAGCCCACGAGAACCGCGCTCCAGCGGGTGACATGCACGCGCTCGGACAGCATCAGCGCAGCGAGGATCACCACGAACAGAGGGGCGGCGAAGCCGATTGCGGTCGCGTCGGCGAGCGGCAGATAGGTGTAGGCGGCGAAATTGCAGAACATCGCCACGGTGCCTGCGATGGATCGCAGCGCATGGCTGTCGATCCTGGCGGTCGCCAGCAGCCTCAGGCCCCCGGTGGCATAGGCCATCGCGACAATCACCGGAATGCCGAGCACACTGCGGAAGAAGACGATCTCGCCGAGCGGGAAATAGGGTCCGAGCCAGCGGATGCCGGCGAACATCACCGCAAATAGGAATGTCGCCGCGACCTTGCAGCCAATCCCGACAAGGGGCCGGTCGCGGTGCGTCGGGGCGCTCATGGAGCCCCTCTACAGCCAGCCGCGGCGCTTGAAATAGATATAGGGCAGGATGCCCGAAATGATCATGACGACGATCGCCATCGGATAGGCCCAGGTCTCGTCGAGTTCCGGCATGTGGTGGAAATTCATCCCCCAGATCGAAGCGAACAGGGTCGGCGGCAGGAATACGATCGAGGCCACCGACATGATCTTGATGATGTTGTTCTGCTCGTTATTGATGAGCCCGAGCGTGCCGTCCTGCAGATAGCTCACCTTGGTGGCGACAAAGCTCGAATGGTCCTGCAAGGACTGCACGTCGCGCACCAGGGTTTTCACGTGGGCGCGGGTTTCCTTGTTGTGCTTGTTGTCCACCGACTGCGTGAGAAATGTCAGCATCCGCATGATGGTGAGCAGACTTTCGCGCATTTTCGAGGTGAGCCCGTGCTTCTGGCCGAGACGGCGCAGAATGCCCTGGAAATCGCGTGTCCCCATCTTGTGCGAGACCGGCGAGAAAATCTCCCCCGAGATGATCTCCACGTCGGAGCCGGTCTTTTCCAGAATATCGGCCATCCGGTCGATGATCGCATCGAGGATCTGCATCAGCACGAATTCCGCCCGGCCCGCATTGATGACGGAGCGTTCGCAGCGCAGCGCATAGGTGCGGAAGGGCTGCGGATCGATATAGCGCATCGTGACCAGACGCTCGGCCGTCAGCACGAAGGTGACCGCATCGGCGGTGGGCAGATCGGTGTCGGTCTGGGCCATGACCATGGCGGTCATGAAGAGGGTGGTATCTTCCTGGTACAGCCGGCTGGAGATTTCGATCTCTTCCATGTCCGCGCGCGTCGGTAATTCCAGACCCAGGAATTTGTCGACCTTGCGGCGCTCTTCGAGCGTCGGATTGAGCATATCGAGCCAGAGGGCGCCCACCGGAAGGGCTTCGCCCTCGGTAATGGTCACACCTTTTAGGCCGCCGTTCTGCTGCTGATAGGCTTTCAGCATGCGACGCTTCCCGCTGGGATTAACGAACACAAATTGCGAATGAGGAGCGCTTGAATTGGAAAAGACAACCGCTTCAGTCCCATATAGCCTCAAGCAGCGGCCGGCGCGAAGGATATTTCGCCGCATTCCAGGATTTCATGGGCACCTCCCGGTTTGGCCTCGCCGGGCCGAAGGCGGGATAGGCTAAGCTCCTTTTCATGACTGCGATGGCCGCACCTATTCCCGACTTCGCCGATGTCCAGCGCGCTGCCGCGCGGCTGAACGGTGTGGCGGTGATGACGCCATTGCTAGAAAGCCCGTTCTTGTCCGAACGGGCCGGTGGCCGCGTCTTCCTCAAGCTCGAAACGCTGCAGCGCACGGGCTCGTTCAAGTTCCGCGGGGCCTATAATCGGCTGGTGCAGCTCACCCCCGATGAGCGGAGCCGCGGCGTGGTCGCCTTCTCCTCGGGCAATCATGCGCAAGGCGTGGCCTCGGCTGCCGCGCTGCTCCAGATGCCCGCCACCATCGTGATGCCCGCCGATGCGCCCCGCATCAAGACGCAGAGCACGCGTAGGCTTGGCGCGACCGTCGTTGCCTATGACCGGCGCCGCGAAAGCCGCGAGGAGATTGCCGCCCGTATCGCCGCTGAGACGGGCGCGGTCGTGGTGCCGTCCTTCGACGATCCTCACATCGTCGCAGGGCAGGGAACCGCCGGTCTGGAGATAGCAGGTCAGGCGGCGGCCCAGGGCGTCACGCTGGATGCCGTGATCGTGCCCTGCAGCGGCGGTGGGCTTTCGTCGGGCATCGCACTCGCATTGAGCGGGGCGAGTGCGGGCACCCGCCTCTTCACCGCGGAGCCGGAAGGCTATGACGGGGCGCGCTTGTCGCTCGAAGGCGGGATTCGGACCACCGCGCCGGGCACGCGCGAAACAATCGCCGATGCCCTGACCTCGCCGGGCGTGGGTGCGATACCATTCGCTATTCTGAAGTCTTGCGGCGCCTACGGTCTCGCCGTGACGGATGAGGCGATGATGCGTGCGGTCGGCATGGCGGCTCTGCAACTGAAACTCGTGGTCGAGCCGGGCGGTGCTGCGGCGCTGGCAGCGGTCTTGTCGGGCACGTTCGACGCGCGGGGCAAGAGCGTGGCCATCGTCATCTCCGGCGGCAATATCGACCCCGAGACGCTCACGCGCTGCATGGACGTGTCGTTGCCTCGGTCATGAGAAATTTGGGGAGGGGACGATGAGGCCGATTTGTGTGGCTTTCGGGGTGGCCTTGGCGATCGTGGCAAAGGCGGCGCCCATGTGAAAATCACCCCTCTCCGTAAAGCTGTACTGAATAGCGTCTCTCTGAGTCCGCGCCGCTGATCGCTGGTCCAAATGAAGGGATTTCTTCGGGGGGCGCCCTTCAGAGCCACGCGTAAACCATGTAAGCTTCTTCCATCACCTCCGGGAGTTATTCATGAACAGATTGATGGTGCCAGCGGTGCTCCTGGCAAGCGGTGTCGCAGCAACGGCCGCATGGTCGCAGCCGAAGCCGCCCGC
>DASYEG010000055.1:0-10399 GCA_036499145.1 Micropepsaceae bacterium
GATTTTTTGTACAACGCCGCGCTGTGGTCTACAGTCCCTCATCGGATTTTTGAGGGATGAGAAATGGCGAAGAGAATGGCCTCGTTCGGGATGTTGGGTGTCAGCTTTGCGGCGCTCCTGGCGGCAACCGCGCCCGCAGCATCCCAAGCCGTGGATGCCGGCGATATCGGCGGCGTGGTGACGGGCGCCAATGGCCCGGAAGCCGGGGTGTGGGTTATTGCGGAGACGCGCGACCTTCCGACGAAATATGTGAAGATCGTCGTGACCGACGATGCCGGACGTTACCTTATCCCCGATCTTCCCACTGCCAATTACGACATCTGGGTGCGCGGTTATGGGCTGGTGGATTCGCCCAGGGTCAAATCCGCGACTGGAAAAATGTTGAATCTGAAAGCAGTGCCGGCGCCGAGCGCGGCTGCCGCGGCCGCTTATTACCCCGCGATTTATTGGTATTCGATGCTGAAGATCCCCGACCCGAAATTGTTTCCGGGGACGGGCGTGAAAGGCAACGGCATGCCGGTGTCGCTGAAGGATCAAGGCGTCTGGCTGCGTCAGCTCAAGACCGATGGCTGCAATTCCTGCCATCAGCTTGGCGACATCGCGACTCGCGAGCTGCCCGCGCAATTGGGCCATTTCGACAGTTCGGCGGCCGCCTGGGAACGCCGGATCCAATCGGGTCAGCCGGGCGCGCTGATGGTGCAGGCGCTGGGCGATCTCGACGGCTCGCGCGCGCTTTCTCTGTTCGGCGATTGGACCGACCGCATCAAGAAGGGCGAGCTGCCTTTCGCGAAACCGGTGCGTCCGGCCGGCATCGAGCGCAATGTCGTCCTGACGATGTGGGATTGGTCGCAGCCGACCGCCTATATGCACGATCTGACGTCGACCGATAAACGCAACCCGACCCTGAATGTGAACGGCATCATCTACGGCTCGCCGGAATTGAGTTCGGATTACGTCGCCTGGCTCGATCCGGCGAACAACAAGACGGGTCTGATCAAGACCGAATGGCGCGATCCCAAAACGCCCAGCACCAAGACATCGCCGATCTATGCGCCGTCGCCCTATTGGGGCCAGGAACCGGTGTGGGACAGCCACAGCCTCAACCACAATCCGATGATGGATGCCAAGGGCCGCGTGTGGCTGACTTCGCGCATCCGTCCGGACGCGAATCCGGCTTTCTGCAAAGCCGGTTCGCATCATCCTTCCGCGGAAGCGTTTCCGCTGGAGACCTCGCGGCGCCAATTGCAGATGTACGATCCGGCGACCAAGAAGATCACCACCATCGATACCTGCTTCACCACACATCATCTGAATTTCGACCGCGACGGAAAAATCTGGTTCTCCAGCGGCAGCAACACCGATCCCGTGGTCGGCTGGTTCGACACCAAGAAATGGGACGAAACCCATGACGAACAGGCGAGCCAGGGCTGGGCGCCGTTCATCGTGGATGTCAACGGCAACGGCAAGGTGGACGCCTATGTCGAACCCAATCAGCCGCTCGATCCCAAAAAGGACAAGCGCGTCCTGCAGGGACTTTATTCGGTGTCGGCCAATCCGTCCGACGGCACGATCTGGGCCGTGGTCCTGGGCTTTCCGGGCACCGCGATCCGCTTCGATCCCAAGACCAAGCTGACCGAAGTCTATGAAGTGCCGTGGAACGATCCGAAGAATCCGCAATCGGGATTCAGCCCGCGCGGCGCGGACCTGACGAGCGACGGTGTGCTGTGGTCGGTGCTGGCGAGCGGCCAGATGGCGAGCTTCGACCGGCGTTTGTGCAAGGGTCCGCTGACGGGCCCCGTTGCGGCCACGGGCAAAGCCTGTCCGGAAGGATGGAAGCTCTACACGATCCCCGGCCCGCAATTCAAAGGCGTCGCGATGAAGGGCGGCAGCGCGGAGGCGCCCTATTATGATTGGGTCGATCAGTTCGACACGCTGGGCCTCGGCAAGAACACACCGATCGCGACGGGCAATCTGTCGGATGCGATGTTCGCTATGGTGGACGGCAAATGGGTGACCATGCGCGTGCCCTATCCGATGGGATTCTTTGCCAAGGGCATGGACGGGCGTGTGGACGACGCCAAGGCCGGCTGGAAAGGCAAGGGCATCTACGCCACCTATTCGGGCAGCGCGAGCACCCACATCGAAGGCGGCAAAGGGACGATGCCCAAGGTCATCCACTTCCAGCTCCGGCCTAATCCGCTGGCGAAATAAGTGCGTTCGCACCAGCGGGCGCATTCTCCGCCGCCTTAAGGAAAAACTTTATGATCCTGGGGATGCCGATCGCGACGTTTACGGCCGTCCATGTGATTCTAAGTCTGTTGGGAATTGCGGCCGGTCTCGTCGTCGTTTTCGGCATGATCGCGGGCAAACATTCAAGCGCCTGGACGGGGATTTTCCTCGCCGCGACGGCCCTGACCAGCGTAACGGGATTTCCCATTCCTCCACTTGGCTTCGATCCGCCGCGTGCGGTGGGCGTGCTTTCGCTGCTGCTGCTGGCGTTCGCGGTCCCGGCGCTCTACGTCTTCCGTCTGGCGGGATGGTGGCGGTGGATCTATGTCGTGACGGCGACCGCGGCCCTCTACTTCAACTGCTTTGTCGGCGTCGTACAGACATTCCAAAAGATTGCTTTCTTCAAAAGCCTCGCGCCGACGCAATCCGAGCCACCCTTCGCAATCGCGCAGATCGCTATATTGGTCATCCTCATTGCATTAGGAGCCTTGGCTGTGAAAAAATTTCATCCAAGAATGAGCAGGGCGTTCTGAATGAGCGAAGAAAGTTTCGAAGGCGCCGGCGGTCTCAGGATTTTCTTCCGGTCGTGGCGCCCGACTGGAATGCCGCGCGGTGTGGTCGTCATAGTTCATGGCTTCAACGCGCACAGTGGCCAATATGATTGGGTGGCCGCCCAATTCGTGGCTCGCGGCTTGGCGGTCTATGCACCCGATCTGCGCGGACGCGGGAATTCCGATGGCGAGCGCTATTATGTCGAGAAATTCGCCGATTATGTCGGCGATGTCGCTGGCCTGATGACAATCGTGAAATCGCGTGAGCCGCGCCTGCCGGTTTTCCTGCTTGGTCATTCCGCCGGCGGGGTTGTTTCCTGTCTGTATGCGCTCGAGCATCAGAGCGATCTTGCCGGGCTGATCTGCGAAAGTTTCGCGTTCCAGGTGCCCGCGCCGGATTTCGTTCTCGCCGTGCTGAAAGGGATAAGCCATCTCGCGCCGCACGCCCATGTGCTGCATCTGAAGAACGAGGATTTCTCACGCGATCCCAAAGTGGTGGCCGCGATGAATGCCGATCCGCTGATCGCTCATGAGACGCAGCCGACGCGCACGGTCGCCGAAATGGTTCACGCCGATGAACTGCTCAAACAGGATTTTCCACTCATCGTCCTGCCGGTGTTCATCCTCCACGGCACCGCCGACAAGGCCACCAGGCCGAGCGGCAGCCAGCTCTTCTACGACAAAGCCGGTTCCAAGCATAAGACGCTGAAATTCTACGAGGGATATTTCCACGATCCCCTGCACGATCTCGGCAAGGAAACGGTGATGGCCGATATCCAGGCCTGGGTCGATAAGCGGATCACGCCGGCGAAATAGCGCGGCGAATAGCTCCGGCATTCGCTTTGATTGCGGGTCTTGGCTTAAGCGCCGTTCAATGCGCCCAAAACGGAGATGCCCGATTGGGCGTGTAGGAATTTGAGGGTCCAGAATTTGGGTAAATCTGCGAGTTGGGAAAGCCCTGCGAATTGGGAAAGCCCAACGGTAAGTCCTGGGAATTGGGGAAGCCCTGACCTGAGAATCCTCGATCGGGAAAGCCTGAATTATAGGAGCCTCGGTCGTAAAAGCCCTGATTGGCGAAACCAGGACCGATGCCCCGGGACGTCGTGACGCCAAAGGAGAATGAGCTGCTTCCAAACGTGGTGGTCGTTTGGCCCGGGCCCGAGGTGAATGTCTGGGGCCTGGAAGCCGGATCGGAAAAGCGCGGCGTCCCGTCGCTGTTGGAGGGAGAAGGAACCGTCGAAATCGCCCAACACGGACCGGCAACAAAAAGCGCGGCCGCCAACACGGGCGCGCTAACAAACGAAAATCCACGAGACATGGGAACCACCTCTTTGCCGCGCACTCTTCATAGGGCGCTTCGAAAGCGCGCCTAGCAACTAAAATAAGCGCAATCGCAGGTTCTTCACGGAAAATATGGCCATCGGCTTTCGTAATTTTCCAGCCATCGTCATATTCCCGCTTGGGGTTATTTTGTCGCTTTGCGCTTGGGCTTGACGGCCGGTTTGGACGCCGTCTCGGTGGCCGCTTTTTTCGGGGCCGCCTTTTTCTTTCCGGCTGGTGCTTTTGCCTTGGCGGCAGGGGCGGTCGACCCACGGCCCTTTTTCTTGGCCGGACCCTTCTCGGCGCGCGCGGCGATCAGGGCGAGGGCTTCTTCCAATGTCACCGATACGGGATCGGAATCGCGCGGCAGCGTCGCGTTCACCTTGCCGTCCGTGACATAGGGCCCGTAACGGCCTTTCATCACCTTGATCGGCGCACCGCCTCCCGGCGCTGCTCCCAATTCCTTCAGCGCCTGACTGCCACGCGGGCCGCGCCCGCCCTTTTCCTTGCGTTCGGCGAGCAGTGTCACCGCGCGGTTGATGCCGACGGTGAAGACATCCTCCGGCGTTTCCAGCGAGGCATAGGCTCCGTCATGCGAGAGATAGGGGCCGAAGCGCCCGAAGCCCGCCATGATGGGTTTGCCGGTTTCGGGATGAACGCCCACTTCGCGCGGCAGCGACAAAAGCTGCAACGCCTTTTCCAAATCCATCGTCTCGGCGGAGAAGCCTTTGGGAATGCTGGCGCGCTGGGGCTTCTCGCCATTGCCCAATTGCACATAGGGGCCGAAACGCCCCGATTTCAACGCGACTTCCTCGCCCGAATTCGGATCGATGCCGAGCGCGCGCGGCGCCGCCTCGCCATTCTCATCGCCCCGCGTCATCTGCCGCGTGTAGCGGCATTCGGGATAATTCGAGCAGCCGATGAACGCGCCGAATTTTCCGAGTTTCAAATTCAGCCGCCCGGTGCCGCAGGTGGGGCAGCGGCGCGGGTCGCCGCCATCTTCGCGTTCCGGAAACATATGCGGTCCGAGGATCGCATCGAGCGCATCGATGACGTCGGCGAATTTCAGGTTCTTGGTGTCTTCGGCCGCGGTGTGGAAATTCTTCCAGAAATCGCGCAGCAATTGTTTCCACGAAAGTTCGCCCGCGGAAACCTCGTCGAGCTTCTCTTCCAGATCGGCGGTGAAATCATATTCGACATAGCGTTTGAAGAAGCTGGTCAGGAACGCGGTGACGATGCGCCCCTTGTCCTCGGGCACGAAACGATTGCGGTCCATGCGCACATAGGCGCGGTCGCGCAAGGTGGAAAGGATGCTGGCATAGGTCGAGGGCCGGCCGATCCCGAGTTCCTCCAGCTTCTTGACCAGGCTTGCCTCGGAATAGCGCGGCGGCGGTTCGGTGAAATGCTGCGCGTCGCGAACCGCGAGCGTAGAAAGTGCGTCGCCACCCGCAAGCTTCGGCAGGCGCCCGTCCTCGCCATCGGCCTCATCGTCACGACCCTCCTGATAAAGTTTCAGGAAGCCGTCGAACAAAGTCACCGTGCCGGTGGCGCGAAGCCGCGTCTCGCTATCGCCCGAAGCGATATCGGCGGTGGTGCGCTCCTGTTCGGCCGATTCCATCTGGCTCGCGAGCGCGCGCTTCCAGATCAGCTCATAGAGCCGCGCCTGATCGGCATCGAGATAGCGCGAGACACGTTCGGGGTGCCGCGCGAAGCTGGTGGGGCGGATCGCCTCATGGGCTTCCTGCGCGTTCTTCACCTTGGAAGAATAGGCGCGCGGGCGTTCGGGGACATAACGATCGCCATGCAGTTCGGCAATGGTCTGACGGCTTTCCGCGATGGCTTCGCCTGCCATGGTGACGCCATCGGTCCGCATATAGGTGATCAGGCCCACGGTCTCGCCGCCCAGCTCGACACCTTCATACAGGCCTTGTGCGACCTTCATCGTGCGCGCCGCGGCGAAACCCAATTTGCGCGCGGCTTCCTGTTGCAGAGTCGAGGTAATGAAGGGTGGCCAGGGATGACGTTTGACCGGCTTTTTCTCGACCTCGGCGACCGTGAATGTGCCGTTTCGGATGGCGGCGACCGCGCGTGCGGCGTCCTCGGCGTGGGCGAGCGAGAGTTTGTCGAGCTTTTTGCCGTCCGCATGCGTCAGCTTGGCGGTGAAATTGCCGCCGGGCGCCGCGAAATCGACTTCGACGGTCCAATATTCCTGGGGCTTGAACGCCTCGATCTCAAGCTCGCGCTCACAGATCAGCCTGAGCGCCACCGATTGGACGCGGCCTGCCGAGCGCGCCCCCGGCAGCTTTCGCCAGAGGACCGGAGAAAGCGTGAACCCGACGAGATAATCAAGCGCCCGGCGCGCGAGATAGGCATCCACCAGCTCTTCATCGATGGCGCGCGGATGGGCGATGGCGTCAAGCACGGCCGATTTGGTGATGGCATTGAATACGACGCGCTGGACTTCCAGCTTGCCGAGCGCGCGCCGCTGCTTCAGAGCTTCCAGCACGTGCCAGGAGATCGCCTCGCCTTCACGGTCTGGGTCGGTGGCGAGGATGAGGCGGTCCGCGCCCTTCAAGGCATCGGCGATATCTTTCAGCCGTTTTTGCGCCTTGGCATCGACTTCCCAGACCATGGCGAAATCGGAATTGGGATCGACCGAGCCGTCCTTCGCGGGAAGATCCCGCACATGGCCGTAGCTCGCCAAAACCGTGTAATCCCGGCCCAGATATTTGTTGATGGTCTTCGCTTTGGCAGGCGATTCCACGACCACGACGCTGGAAGGTTCTGACATCGGCTCCGGCTGGTGAGACTGTCACAATTGCGCTTTCAGGCCTTGGCTGCGGCTGTTCGGCGCGGAGGGCGCGGACACTGGGGTACGGACCGGATGTGTGTCAACGTGTTAATCCCGCAAGTTTTAGTAACGCATAATATTATCACAACTATAGATTGCAAACTTCGGCTACCGTCCGTTATGGTACGGAATCAGCCAAACAAAAGATTCCCATGCCAAGCACACCCCATCCACAGTCCCGCATCGACGAAAGTTCCCCTAAGAACCCTACCCCGGCCGAAAGCGCGGATTATACGTACGATCTATTGATTTCTTTGAAGAAATTGGCGGTGGACCACAACCAGACCAGGCTCGCTCGCCTGATCGAGGCTGCGGCCATGGAAGCCCAATTTCTGACCGGCCAAGGGCTTGGCGCGGACGATCCACCCTAGAACCAGGATGGCATCAGTTGTGGAAAGCCGATCGCAAAGGTCTCCCGCGCGATCAGGAGCCCTATGCCGGCGCCCACGAACACGTCCGAGAAAAAATGTGCGGTCAGCATGGCCCGCGTCAGTGCGAGGGCGGTCGCGGCTGCCAGCCATAAGGGCGCGAGCACGGGAACAATCGCGGACAGCACCACCGCGACGCAGAGGATCGTCATGGAATGGCCCGAGGGGAAGGAATCATATTGCAGCTCCCAGGTGAAAAACCGGAATCCGTAAAGCCCATGCTCGAACTCGTCCCTGGGCCGTCTGCGTCCGAGGAAAATCTTGATGCTGTGCAGCACCACGCTCGCCACGACAAAGCTCGCCAGCAGCGCCAGCGAATAGCCCGAGATCAGACGCAGCAATGGCGTTTCGCCGCGCCACGCCATGAGCGCCTGCACGCCGGCATAGAACAGCAGGGCGGCGATGATCCAGACGACCCCCTTCGCCCAATCGGTAACGCGGAGCGCAAAGCGCCACAGCGGACGGCCCAGTTGCTCGCGCGAATAATGCGCGGCCTGGCGGTCGATGCGCAGTGAGAGAAATCCCGCGATGAAAAAGACAGTCGCGAGCACAAGCAGCATTAGCGCTTCGCCTCGTCGCGCGCGAGCGCCCGCCAGCCGATGTCGCGCCGGCAAAACCCGCCAGCCCAATCGATGCGGTCGACGGCCTCATAGGCGCGCAGCCGGGCTTGGCCCACATCCTTGCCCGAGGCGCAGATGTTCAGAACCCGCCCGCCATTGGCCAGGATGCGTTCGCCATTTGCGAGCGTTCCGGCATGGAAGATTTCCACGCCGTCCACGGCGGACGCCTGTTTGAGGTCTTTGATCTCGGTGCCCTTCTCATAAGCGCCGGGGTAGCCTTGCGCCGCCATCACGACGCCGAGCGCGGCGTCGTCGCGCCAACGCAGATCGACGCTGTCGAGAATGCCGTCGTGCGCCGCGATCAAGGCCGGCAGCAGATCGGATTTCAGCCGCAGCATGAGCACCTGGCATTCCGGATCGCCGAAGCGGCAATTATATTCGATCAGCTTCGGCTCGCCGTCCTTGATCATCAGTCCGGCATAGAGCACGCCCTGATACGGTGTTCCGCGTGCACGCATGGCATCGACTGTCGGCTGAACGATGCGCGTCATCACCTTGCGCTCGATTTCGGGAGTGAGGACAGCAGCGGGAGAATAGGCGCCCATCCCGCCGGTGTTGGGCCCCAAATCGCCATCGAAAGCGCGCTTATGATCCTGGGCGCTCGCGAGCGGCAGCACATGCGAGCCATCCGTGAGCACGAAGAAGCTGGCTTCTTCGCCTTCCAGGAATTCCTCGATCACGACTTCATTGCCGGCGTCGCCGAAGGCGCCCGCGAACATCGCATCGATGGCGGCATCGGCCTCTTCGCGCGTTTGCGCGATCGCCACGCCTTTTCCTTGCGCGAGTCCATCGGCTTTCACCACGACCGGTAAGCTCAGCGACGCCGCAAAGGCCTTGGCCTTGGCCGCATCGCCGCAGCGTTTGTACGCCGCCGTCGGAATGCCGTGCTCCGCGCACAGATCCTTGACGAAGCCTTTGGAGGCTTCCAGCCGCGCAGCCCTGACCGATGGTCCGAGTGCCTTGATTCCCGCAGCCTCGAGACGATCCGCCAATCCCGCCGTCAGCGGACCTTCCGGGCCGATCACCACAAAGTCGATTCGCTTTTCTTTCGCGAACGCCACGAGTCCGGCCAAATCCATCGCGTCGATGGCGACGCATTCCGCATCGCGCGCGATTCCCGCATTGCCCGGCGCGCAATAAAGCTTGGTCAACAGCGGACTTGCCGAAATTTCCCAGGCAAGCGCATGCTCGCGTCCGCCCGATCCGACAAGAAGAATGTTCAAGGGGGTTTCCCTGCTGGCGTGCTCAAGGACCAGGGCTGTATCATTGGCGCATGATGGACGAAACCCCTTTGAACCGTTTGGCCGAACCGCGCCCACAGGGAAATCTGCGGGAATTCACGGTCAGCGAATTGTCCAACCTTCTGAAGCGCACCGTGGAAGATGCCTTTCCCTATATCCGGGTGCGAGGCGAGCTGTCGCGGGTGTCGCGCCCTTCGAGCGGCCATTGCTATTTCGACCTCAAGGACGACGTCTCGGTGATCGGCGCCGTCATCTGGAAGACCAGCTTTGCCCGGCTGAAGATCAAGCCCGAACAGGGAATCGAGGTGATCTGCACCGGGCGGCTCACCACATTTCCCGGCCAGTCGAAATATCAGATCGTCGTCGAGGAGATGGAATTGGCCGGCCTCGGCGCGCTGATGGCGATGCTGGAGGCGCGAAAGAAAAAGCTCGCGGCCGAAGGCCTGTTCGATGCCACGCGCAAGAAGCCGGTGCCGTTCCTGCCGCGTGTCGTGGGCGTGGTGACTTCGCCGACCGGGGCTGTGATCCGCGATATCGTGCACCGGTTGTCGGACCGGTGTCCGCGTCACGTCCTGCTGTGGCCGGTGACCGTGCAGGGCGAGCGCGCGGCCGGCGAGATCGCCGCGGCGATCCGCGGTTTCAATGCGCTGTCCGAGGGCGGAGCGATCCCGCGTCCCGACGTGCTGATCGTCGCGCGAGGCGGCGGCTCGTTCGAGGACCTGCTCGCATTCAGCGAGGAATCGGTCGTGCGTGCGGCGGCGGAATCGTCCATTCCCCTGATCTCGGCGGTGGGGCATGAGACCGATACGACGCTGATCGATTTCGCGTCCGACAAGCGCGCGCCGACGCCCACGGCGGCTGCCGAGATGGCGGTGCCGGTGCTGCGCGATTGCGTGGAAACGACGCTTTCGCTGAATCAGCGGCTGTTGCGGGCCACATCGCGCGGGCTCGACCGGCAGCGCCGCCACCTGGAAGCGCTCGCGCGGGCGCTGCCACGCGGCGACTCGCTTTTTGCGCTGCCGCGTCAGCGTTTCGATTCGAGCGCGGGGCGCCTCAGCGCCGCGCTGTTCCAGAATCTGCAACGTCACCGGGGGCAATTCGCGCGGGTCTCCGCGCTGCTGCGTCCGCGCATCATAACTGCCGAAATCGAGCGCGGCCG
>DASYEG010000056.1:0-8282 GCA_036499145.1 Micropepsaceae bacterium
ATCCGGACCCGCTCAACCCGATATCCTCGACCTCGGCCGCGGGACCTATCCTCGAATCGAGCTGCGCGGAGAATCCCAATTCGCTGTTCGGCGCCGAGGGCGCGTTGCCGATCCCGACCGCGAACAGCTCCGATTTCTGAGGGTTGCGGCCGGCACGTCGAATGCGCCTTTTGGCGCGTTCTCGTCTATGATTCGCGAACGTGTTGCAGAGTAGCCCGATGAGCGTTTCGGCCAGTCTTCCATCTCGCAGCCGTTTCGATGGCTGGCGGCTCTATTTCCGCCCGCGCGTGGCGACCATGCTGATGCTGGGCTTTTCCTCCGGTCTGCCGTTCATGCTCACCGCCAACACGCTGTCCTATTGGCTGCGCGATGCCGGCATCTCGCTCACGGCGATCGGATTTCTGTCCTGGGTCGGGTTGGCCTATTCCCTGAAGCCATTATGGGCGCCGCTGGTCGACCGGCTGGATGCACCGATTTTCGGGCGTCTCGGCAGGCGGCGCGGGTGGATGTTCGCCGCTCAGATCCTTGTGTGTCTCGGTCTTCTCGGCATGTCGCTGCTTGGCCCGGGCGGTGGTTTGGCGGCAATCGGGATCTGTGCGCTGGTCGTGGCGTTCGCGTCCTCGACACAGGACATCGTGGTGGATGCCTGGCGCATTGAAATCGCCGAGGACGGCAATGAGCTTGGCCTGCTGTCGTCGGCCTATACGCTGGGTTACCGCGCCGCGCTCCTGGTGAGCGATGCGGTCATTCTGATTCTGGCCAATCATCTGAGCTGGCAGATCGCCTATGGCGTCATGGCGGCCCTGATGGGGGTCGGATTTTTCGCCACTTTGAAGGCCGCCGAGCCCGTACGCGCGGACAGGGTGATGGAGGCGAACGAACGCGAACGTCCGCTTTTCAGTCTGCGCGGCTTTTTCGATGCGGTGGTGGGCCCTTTCATCGCCTTCTTCCGGACGCACCAATGGCTGGGACTTCTGATTCTGGCGGTGATCAGCCTCTATCAAATTCCCAATTTCGTCTCAGGCCCGATGTCGAGCACCTTTTACAGCGATGTCGGGCTTTCAAAGGATGCGGTGGGCACTATCCGCGGCTCGGTCGGGCTCATTTCGTCTCTGGTCGGCATTGCCGCCGCCGGCATCAGCGCCGCGCGTTTCGGCTATTTGCCGACCCTGGTTGCAGGGATCGCGTTGGAAGCGATTGCGGTGGCCGCCTTTATTCCGCTGGCCTATTCGGGTGCCGATCTGCGTGTCTTCACCGCCATGATGGCGGTCGACAGTTTTGGGCTTGCCTTCGCGGGCGTGGCACTCGTGACCTATATGTCGAGCCTGACCAGCCTTGGCTATACGGCGACGCAATATGCGCTCCTTTCCTCGACCTATACGTGGCTCGGGAAAATCCTGAAGGGCTTCTCCGGTCAGACCGTGGATGCGCTCGCGCACGGGCGCAACCTGATGGATGCCTATGCGATATTTTTCGCGGGCGCGGCAGCCATCGGTCTGCCGGCGTTGGTCCTGTGCCTGTTTCTTGCGCAGGCGCGAAATACGGTCCCGGCCACCACCCCTTAGCGGGGCGACCTCGCGAAGCTTTTATGAATTCCCTCTGAAAGTCACTGGGCGCGGTTTCCGGCGGCGTGGTAGAATGTCATGATTGTTGGTGCGGTAGGGGTAACCAAACCGGAACGGGTCCGGCATTTCCCGTAGCATCCCGCTAGGTCTTGGCTTTCCCCTTCGGCGCTGGAGAACGATATGGGTCCCGCGCGTCGTGTGAAATTTCGTTTCGGCATCGGCCGGCGCCGGTGGGGATTCGCGCGCCGGCCGCAATTCGGCCGCCGCGTGGCGCAGGCAATGGGATTTCAGCAGGAAACCGCACCGGCGCTGATTTCCGTTCATGAGCAGATGCCGCCGGCCCACCGTGAACACGCTTGGCCGGTGCTGGCCGCGCATGGATCGCTCGAAGTGCGTATTGCCGAATCCGAATATGAGATCGAGGCCTCGCAGCGCCTGCGCTATCGCGTCTTTTATGAGGAGATGTCGGCGATCCCCACGCCGCAGATGCGCGAACAGCAGCGCGATTTCGATCGTTACGACGAATTCTGCGACCACATGCTGGTGGTGGACCGCGAGGTTCGCGATGCGCAGGGCGAACCCGCCGTGGTCGGAACCTATCGCCTGCTGCGCGGTGAAGTCGCGGCGCGACATGGCGGCTACTACACTTCGTCGGAATATGATTTGACGCCGATGCTCAAGGGCAACCCGCCCGGAACGCGTTATCTTGAGCTGGGACGTTCCTGCGTGCTCAAGAATTATCGCGCCAAGGCGACGACGATGCAGCTCTTGTGGCGTGGCATCGTGGTCTATCTCGACCGCTATGCCATCGATGTGATGTTCGGCTGCGGCTCGCTTCCCGGCATCGATCCCGATGCGTTGAAGTTGCCGCTGTCCTATCTCCATCATTTCCACAGCACACCGGAACAACAGCGCGTGGCCGCGCGGCACGAGCTTTACGTCTCCATGAATCGCATGGCCAAGGCCGACATCGACCCCAAGGAAGCGCTGCGCAAGCTGCCGCCGCTGGTGAAGGGCTATGTGCGCGCGGGCTCGTATATCGGCGATGGCGCCGTCATCGACAAGCAATTCGGCACCACAGACGTGCTGATCTATTTCCCGGTCGCCCATATCGATCAGCGTTGGCGCACCAAATTCGGCCGCGGCTAGAGCAGCCTAGCTGCGCCGGTCGGCGAGCGTGAACCAGCCCACGCCTCCGATCACCAGCAGCGTTCCGAAAACGCTCATCCAATTCATGCGTTCGCCGAGGATGATCGCGGCAAGGATGATGGTCGACACCGGGCTGAGCACGCCGATGGTCGAATTGGCCTGCGCCGAAATGCGATGCAGCGCCGCGCTCATGAAGAAGCTCGGCAACACCGTGGCGGCAATTGCGACCAGCACCGAATAGAAGAGAAGCGGTCCGCTGACCAGAAGCTCCGCACCGCTGTGATGCGCGAAGAATTGGATGAAGGCCGCAATGCTGGCCCCCGTCATGGCGATACAGGTGAAAAGTTTCGGACCCATCTCGTCGATGGCATTTTTGGCGAGCAATTGATACAGGCCGAAGGAAATCGCGGCGACGAGCACCCAGCCCGCTCCGATCGCGACATCATGACCTTCAAGCGAAACACTCTCGCCGAAGATGAGCGCGAGTCCCGCATAGGAAACACCGAGTGCCAAGAGCGCGCGCGGACGCACCGTCTGGCCGAAGAACATCGCGCCGAACAGGACCACGAATAGCGGATAGGTGAGCAGGATCAGCCGCTCGAATTGTGCCGAGATATATTGCAGGCCGAGGAAATCGGTGTAGCTCGCGACCCACATGCCGAGCATGCCGATGAGGGCCGCGCGGATGGTGCGGTTCAGCGAGGGAATCGCGGCGAGCTTATGCCGCCTGCCGCGCACCGCCAGAAATCCGATACCGAGATAAAAGGGGAGCGAAAATCCCATCCGCAAGGCCAGCAGCGTCTCGGGATCGACATGAAGCCCGTAAGCGAGCTTGACGATGACGGCCTTCATCGAAAACAGGATCGCGCCGGTGGCCGCCAGCAGATAGCCGCCCAGATCGTGCCCGCGCGCCGCCGGTGCCCGGGCGGCAGATTCGGGAATGCGCACTTCGGGCGCGGTGAACGGCTCGGCGTCGCTCATTTCGCCCGCGCACGGGGATGGGCCGCTTCGTAGACCGCGAGCACGCGCGCGCCTTCGACTTCGGTGTATTTCTGTGTCGTGGACAGCGAGGCGTGGCCCAGCAACTCCTGTACGGCGCGCAGATCGCCGCCATTGGTCAGCAGATGCGTGGCGAAGGAATGGCGCAGCGCATGGGGTGTCGCGCTCGATGGCAGACCGAGCCGGCCGCGCAGATTTTGCATCAAGCCTTGCGCCTCGCGCGGGCTCATGGGTTTGCCGCGCCGTGAAAGAAACAGCGCACCCGCGCGCTCCCTTTCGAAGGGGCAGGCCTGCGCATAATGATCGACCGCGTCGCGCACCGCGGCAATGATCGGGACGGCGCGCTCCTTGCTGCCCTTGCCGAGGATGGTCAGTGTCTCGCCGAGCGGCGTGTCGCCGCGTTTCAGGCTGAGGGCTTCGGAGATGCGCAGACCCGTCCCGTAAAGCAGCGTGATCAGCGCGGCATTGCGCGCGGCGATCCATGGCTCCTCATCCTGTCCCGCTTCGTCGATGGTGCGGGCGGCATCGATTTCGCTCAAAGGGCGCGGCAGGGTCCGCGGGAGCTTCGGACTCTTGACGCTGCGCAAGGCCGCGCTGCCGGCAAGATTTTCGCGTTCGAGATAGCGATAGAACGAACGCAGCGCCGCCAGCGCCCGCTGCACGCCGCGCGCGCCCAATCCTTCCGCGCGCCGGGCGGTCAGAAAGGCGCGCACATCCGCAGGCCGCAAGCCCTGCAGCGCGGACAAATCCACCGCAGCCCCGCGATGAAAGGCGAAGAAGCCGAGGAAGCGCTCGGCGTCGTCGCCATAGGCGCGCAGCGTGTGGGGGCTCAAGCGCCGTTCATGGGCCAGGCTCGCCAGCCACGCGCGCGTGAGTTCCGGAACGCTTTGTACCATGGACGTGGCATATCCTGCTTGACCGGGCGGGCCGACGCGCGAAACTAACCCGCAAAATCAAGGGATGAAGGAAAACGCGTGCAGGCTCAAGCTGGAATCGCGCTCGCACCCGCAGTGGAAACCCGCGCCGCCGTGCTGCTGCCGCTGCCTTTGCCCGCAGCCTACGACTATATCCTGCCCGAAGGCGTGGTGCCGAAACGTGGACTTATCGTGCGCGCGCCTTTGGGCGGACGCACGCTGATCGGCATCGTCTGGGGAAAGGCCGAAGGCGGTGTCGCGCGCGACAAATTGCGGGCCGCCGAGCCGATCGCGGAGTTTCGCCTGCCGCCCATGCTTTGCGATTTCATCGATTGGGTGGCGCGCTACACGCTCTCACCCCCCGGAGCCGTGCTGGCTCAGGCGTTGCGCGTGAAAAGCGCGTTCGATCCGGAAATCCCGCGAAGAGCGCTCAGGATAGGAGCCATCAGACCTGCGCGGCTCAATCCGGCGCGCGCGCGCGTGCTGTCGCTGATGGCGGACGGTTTGGCGCGCACGCCTCCTCAGATCGCCGAGCTGGCCGCTGTGTCGGCGGGCGTGGTGCGCAGTCTCTCCGAATCGGGCGCGCTGATAGGGGTGAACCTGCCGGAGTTCGCGCCTTGCCCCGAACCCGACGCGGCCTTCGATGCCGTCACGCTCAACCCCGATCAACTGCGCGCCGCCGAGCATCTGCGCGACACGGTGAAGAAGCGCGAATTCTCCGTGGCGCTGCTCGACGGCGTCACCGGTTCGGGCAAGACCGAGGCCTATTTCGAAGCGGTGGCCGAGGCACTGAGCGAAGGAAAGCAGGCGTTGATCCTGCTCCCCGAAATCGCTCTGACGGTCCAGTTCCTCGACCGGTTCGAAGCGCGCTTCGGTTGCCGGCCGGTGGAATGGCATTCCGATCTTTCCTTGCGCGACCGCAAGCGCGCCTATCGCGCGGTGATGCATGGCGAGGCGCGCGTGGTGGTGGGCGCGCGCTCGGCGCTGTTCCTGCCGTTTACCGCGCTCGGCCTCATCATTGTCGATGAAGAGCATGAGCACGCCTACAAACAGGAAGAAGGCGTGATCTATCACGCACGCGACATGGCGGTGGTGCGCGCGCGTCTGGAGAATTGCGCGATCGTGCTGGCCTCGGCCACGCCGTCGCTCGAAACCTATGTCAACGCCAGGACCGGCCGCTATGAATGGCTGAAACTCGCCCACCGCCATGGCGCCGCCGAAATGCCTGAGGTGAAGCTTGTCGATCTTCGCGAACAGCAGGGTGAACCGGGGCAATTCCTCTCGCCGGTGTTGCGGGCCGCGCTGGACGGCACGTTGCGCGCCGGCGAGCAGGCACTGCTGTTCCTCAATCGTCGTGGTTATGCGCCTTTGACCCTGTGCACCCAATGCGGCCACAAGCAGACCTGCCGCAACTGCTCGGCCTGGATGGTGGAGCATCGCTATCGCAAGCGGCTCGTGTGCCATCATTGCGCCTACGAGACCGCGATTCCCCAACACTGCCCGCAATGCGCCGCGGAAAACTCCATCATCGCCTGCGGGCCGGGCGTGGAGCGCGTGGAGGAAGAATTCCGCGCCGCCTTTCCGGAGGCGCGGGTGGCGATTGCCTCGAGCGACACGCTGCTCGGCCCCGCACAAACCCAGGCCACGATCCGCGCTTTCGCGAAAGGGGAGATCGACGTCATCATCGGCACGCAGATCGTCGCCAAGGGTCATCATTTTCCGCAACTGACGCTGGCCGGAATCATCGACGCGGATTTGGGCGGGGGCGCAGGCGATCCGCGCGCCGCCGAGCGCAGCTTCCAATTGCTGCATCAGGTGGCGGGCCGTTCTGGCCGTGGCGAAAAGCCCGGCCTCGTGCTCATCCAGACGCGCAATCCGGACGATCCCGTGATGCGGGCGCTGGCCTCCCAGGCGCGCGACGATTTCCTGGAAGAGCAGATGCGTGAGCGTGAGCGCGGCGGCGCACCACCCTTTGGGCGTCTCGCCTCGCTGATCCTTGCGGGCGCCGACGCCGTGGCAGTGCGCGAGACGGGCCGCGCATTGGCGTCGGCGGCGCCGAGAACGCGCGGTCTGACCGTATGGGGGCCGGCGCCGGCGTTCTATCAGATGCTGCGTGGGCGCACCCGCGAACGTCTTCTGGTGCAGGCCGAAAAAAATATCGACATCCAGGGCTATATCCGCGCTTGGCTCGCGGGCGTGAAGATTCCGGGGAGCGTCCGGCTCACTGTCGACATCGATCCCATCAGCTTTTTCTAAGGATCAAATATTGCCATTCCATGCCGGGCGGCAACCGCGTCGAAGTCGTCAGCCGCGATAACGACGCGGCTATTGGGCTCGATTGTTAAGGTTTGCAGGAAATCGTCCGTATCCCGAGAATATCGGCCCGGATGGTATAGGCCAAAGGCGATTTCGTATCTTAAACTCGGCAGTGCCGTTGCCGGGTGGTGCCTTGACCGAATCGACGAACAGCGACGCCGGATTGTCCAGCTCGGCCCGCATAACGCGGGCTCGTGTCGTGATCTGGGTTCTTTGTTTGCTGATCATCTTGGCTGCGGGGATCGTTCCGCAGGGTTTTTTTGAAATATCCTCCAATTCGGTTTTCGACGCCTATCAACAATTCTCGCCCTCGCGTGTATTGCCCTCCCCCACCATCCTTGTCGACGTGGACGACGAGTCGCTCCGGCGGGTCGGCCAATGGCCTTGGCGACGCGACCAGATCGCTCAAATGATCGACGCTGCGGCCGGTGCGCGGGTCGTGGGGCTCGATATCCTGCTGACGGAACAAGATCGCCTGTCGCCTAAAGCATTGCTCTCGGATTTGCCGAATATCCCACCGGAGATCGTTCAGGCCCTATCCGCACTGCCCCAATCCGACGCGGTATTGGCAAAAAGCTTGAGCCGGGTTCCGGTGGTCCTTGCCGCAGCGGCACGGACGGCCGGCGATGATCCGTCTCGCGCGCCTGTCGCCATGGCGCCGATCTTCGAGACGGGCGTCGACCCAAGGCCTGCCATGCCCCGTTATCGCTCGGTGGCTTGGCCATTGCCGGAACTGGTGGCGGCCTCACGCGGGATCGGACTCGTCTCCGAGGTGTCAGAATCCGATGGCGTCACGCGCCGGATGTCCGTCCTTCTCGCGATCGGTCCCGTGCTCATGCCGAGCTTTGCAGCGGAGGTCGTCCGGGTCGCGTCCAATGCTCCGAGGATCGTACTGCTATCGGGTCCGGCAGGCGGCCGCGAACTCCAGATCGGCGACCATCGCGTGGCCCTCGACACGGCGGGACGCGTCTGGCCGCATCTCGGCAAACGTCCGGAAGGCGAATCCGTCCCGGCCTATCGTTTGATCGACGGTTCGATCCCGCCGTCATTTTTTCGCGATCGAATCGTCTTGATGGGCGTGGGTGCCTCGGGACTCGGCAATGTCAGCGTGACACCGCTGCGCCAAACCGAACCACCCATGGCCATCCAGGCGCATCTTATCGACAGTTTGATGTCAGGCGATGTGTTGTGGCGGCCACCGATGGTCAAGTCCATGGAGGTTTTGTTTGCCTTGGCGCTGGCCGCCGCTGCCTTGCTGCTGATGGGCCGCATATCGGATTTGGCGTATGGCATTCTGTTTGGCGCCATCGCGCTCGTTTCGATCATCGGCTCTTTTGTT
>DASYEG010000057.1:0-3076 GCA_036499145.1 Micropepsaceae bacterium
TATGGCCTTCGATATGGACTTCGATCGGCTGGGTGAGTCCGACCGCGCAGGCATGTTCGCCATGCGGATTGGCCAGTTTCCAGAGCCGCTCATTGGTTTCCGCCGGAAGGCCCTGTAGCTTCTGATTGACCTCACGCAGCGAGGTCTTTTCGAGATCGATGACGTTCATGCTGCAACGACCCCCAATGCAACAGTCGTCAATGCAAACTCCATGTGTAAACGGTGGCGGGAGCCGGCTCCCAGATCTTCGCCTTCTCGATGTTCGGCAGATAAGCGAGGCTGCGGAATTCGGACGCCATCGCCACCCAATCGTCGTTCTCCGCCAGCACCGCCGGCTTGCAGGCGATGCCGTCGCGCACCACGGCGAAGCCGTCCTTGGTGCCCATGGTGAAGGTGAAGAAGCCGTCGAGATCGACGAGGCCCGCTTCCAGCGCTTCTTCGAGCGTCGCGCCTTCGCTCAGGCGATAGGCGAAATAGCGCGCGGCCACTTCGGAATCATTGTCGGTTTCGAATTCCTGCCCCTGATGCCGCAGCCATTTGCGCAGATTGTTGTGGTTCGACAGCGAGCCGTTGTGGACCAGGCACATATCCGAAGCCGGCGTGAAGGGATGCGAATGCTCGGTGGTGACGGCGCTCTCGGTTGCCATCCGGGTATGGCCGATCGCATGGCTGCCTTCCATCCCGGCCAGGCCGTAACGCGCGGCGACTTCCGCGGGCAGGCCCATATCCTTGTAGACTTCCATAAGCTTGCCGTAGCCCATGATGCGCACGTCGGGATGGTTGGCGCGCAACCAAGGCAGCACCTTGTCCTCGGAGCAATGCGCGTGCAGCAAGGCGTGATTGCCCTTCTGCTCGATCTCGGTTTTCACCTTCAATGCCTTGGCAAGGCCGTCGGCGACGCCGCGCCACGGATAATGGACGTCCGCATTGAAGAGGGTGATCTTGGATTGCCCCTCGGGCACCTCGCTGTGATAGACGGCGATGCCGGCGCTGTCCGGGCCGCGCTCGCTCATGCCCACCAGCATGATCTCGACATGCTTGCCGAGCTGCGATTGCAGCGCAGGATTTTTCAGGAAAAGACCGACGATGCCGCACATGGCGCGTCTCCGGATAGGTTCAGGAATTGGCGCGGATACTAGCCCAGCTATTCCGGCCTTACAAGCGGAGGAAAGTTTTTTTCCTGGCAGGAAACCCCGGTTATGCTGGTATTCGGGGTCAGCTCCGGAGATAGGTGATAACCGACAGAAATCGGATCGGCAGTTTCCGAAGCTGTTCCGGCCCGTGCGGAACGTCGGCATCGAAAAACAGGCTGTCGCCGGGCGTCATCGCATAGACCCGGTCGCCGTGCCGGTAGCCCACTTCGCCTTCCAGCATATAGATGAATTCGATCCCGTCGTGCTGGAACACCGGAAAGACGTCGGAATCCTTGGTCAACGTGATGAGATAGGGCTCCACCGCGAGGTTGCGGCTGAGCGAGTGGCCAAGCAGCTGATACTGATGACCGGCCCGGGTTCCGCGCCGCTCGATGGTCAAGCCCTGCCCGGCACGAACGAAGGTGGCATCCTGCTCTTCCTCGAACTTGCGGAAGAAGGCGGTGACGGGGACCTGCAGCGCCTTGGACAGCTCCTGCAGAGTCGCCAGCGAGGGCGAAGTCTGGCCGTTCTCGATCTTCGAAAGCATGCCGGTGGACATGCCGGCCATATTCGCCAGTTCCGCCACCGTCATGCTCAGCTTGCGGCGGAAGTCCCGGACCTCCCTGCCGATCGCCAGTTCCAGGCTGTTGCGGCGGGAACTGGCGGCATGTGGATCTTGAAAATCGAGCTTGGTTTCCGCGGCCCGCTTGGCGCGTTTCGCCGGTCGGGTCCGGCGCAGCGGTTCGCGTTTTTTCGTGTTGTTCGACAAGGTTATGGCCCAGCCGCTTGCATGCGCGGGCGCTCAATTCGCCCAGGAAGTCACCGCACCAGACTACACAAAGGCAGTCGCTTTCGGCAATCTTTCGCTGCCTTGTGCGCCTGCGCAAAATTCCGGGGAGGCTCGAGTCGCATGCTTTTATGGCCTCTCGCGAGTCGCGAGAAGATGCATTTCGCCGCGGTTTTCCTTGCTCAATCGATTGCTGACTACGGCCAATTTGGGTAGCTTGGATTCGCCGTGGGCGATTCGCCCGTACGCCAATCAACAGGGGTCTAAGCTATGAACCAGAAAGATCTGTTCGCCGCCGTCCAGAAAAAGAGTGGCGTCGCCCTGAAGGACGTGAAGAGCGTCGTCGAGGCTTTCTTCGAAACCGTCACCAAGACTTCCAAGAAAGAGCCAGTGCGCACGACGCTCGGCACTTTCGTAGTCGCGAAGCGTGCCGCCCGCATGGGCCGCAATCCGCAGACCGGAGAGGCGATCAAGATCGCCGCTTCGAAGAAATTCCGCTTCCGTCCGTCCAAGTCGACCAAGGAAGCCGTGCTCTAAAAAGACCGGTGAAGCCTAATAGGCTTCGCTGCACCGCCGAATACGCCGGCATCCATGGATGCCAGTGCTTGATTGGCAGTTGGGCAACGGGTCGATTTCGATCGGCCCGTTCCCAGTTGTCAGGTTCGGGTTTGAATTTTCAGCCCGAAATTTAAAGCTCAATTTCATTTAAAGTTTAATCCGGCGATCCGCTTTCTCCTCCGCATCCGTCGCGTGAGGGGGGCAATATTGACAAGGGGTTAGCGCGCTGGCTCCGACCGGGAATAGAACTCGCCGAAGCATGCCATGCGCACGATAAACGCAACGCTAGTGCGGGTAATTCGTTCTATTGTGGAACGCTAATTCCTCACGATCATCCGGCCATGCCCCCGCGCGCCCCTAATCCCATGCTCATTCCCATGATCATCGCCACCGCGTTGTTCATGGAGAATCTCGATTCGACAGTATTGGCGACGGCGCTTCCGGCGATCGCGCGATCCCTCAACGAAGATCCCATCCGGCTTAGCCTGGCGATATCGTCTTATTTGCTGAGCCTCGCGGTCTTCATTCCGGCGAGCGGCTGGTTCGCGGATCGCTTCGGGGCGCGGCAGGTGTTTCGCGCCGCAATTCTGATCTTCCT
>DASYEG010000058.1:0-5748 GCA_036499145.1 Micropepsaceae bacterium
ATCGAGGCTGCGCGCGTGCGCGAATGGCCCGCGCTCAGACGCGTCGTCGTTGCCGTCGATCCGCCCGCATCGGCCGGCGCGGACGCGGATGAATGCGGCATTGTCATCGCGGGCGCGAGCGCGGACGGCCACGGCTATGTGTTGGCAGACCGTTCGGCGCGCGGGCTTTCGCCTTTGGGCTGGGCCAAGCGCGCAGGCGCCGCGTATGAGGCATTTTCGGCCGACGCCATCGTCGCCGAAGCCAATCAGGGCGGCGCCATGGTGGGCGAAGTGATCCGGCAGGCATCCCCCGATGCGGTGATCCGTCTGGTGCATGCGCGCCGCGACAAGGTCACACGCGCCGCTCCGGCGGCCGCGTTATACGAGCGCGGGCTGGTGCATCATGTGGGCGCGTTCGCTGAGCTGGAAGATCAGCTCTGCCAATATGACGGCACGGGTGCGAGTCCGGACCGGATGGATGCGCTGGTCTGGGCGTTGGCGAATTTGTTTCCCGGCACCGCCGTCAAACCCCGCGTGCGGAGGATTTAGCAAACCACAATGGCCGCCTCTGCCGCCATATTTGTCGACATTCGATCTTCGCCATCGGTCCGTGGCGCAACGCGAATCTGCATCTGGGAAAATTCTTCAAGCTCGTTCATGAAAGCCAAAACATTGACCGGCAAATTCACCCGAAAAAGCTCGTAAAGATCTGGCAATGGCATGGCGAACCCCAATGGACTCAGCGAGTCCTAGGGCCTTTCGGGCATTTGCGCCATAAGACAAAAAACTGTTCTGCTCACTTGAACAGTGGCGCTGTCGTCACCAAGTTTCCTACATCCCCGTAATAACAAACGCACCAATGTCTCCCGCGAAGGGAGAGGTGATGGAGCATCCATGTTCGAACGCTGGTTCCCCTGGGAACGTCCGGCGCGCGTTGCTGCGCCCGAAACCAAGAACGCACCTTTGATCGCGCTGCAACTATCCGCGCGCGCGCATTGGACGTCGCGCGATTATGTGGCGCTCGCGCGCGAAGGCGTGATGGCCAATGCGGTCGCCTATCGCGCGGTGCGCATGATCGCCGAAGGGGCCGCCTCGGTGCCGTGGCTGCTTTACGAAGGTCAAAGCGAGCTGGAGACGCATCCGCTTCTCGATCTGCTCGTGACACCCAATCCGGATGAGAGCGGCACGGAGCTGTTCACCAATTGGTATGGGCATCTTCAGACGGCGGGCAATGCCTATCTCGAAGCCGTGCGTCTGCGCGGCGATGTGCGCGAGCTGCATGTGCTGCGCCCCGACCGGGTGAAAGTGGTGGCGGGCGCGCGCGGCGCGCCGGATGCATATGATTACACGGTCGAGGGCCACACCACGCGACTCGTGCGCGACGCGGCGACCGGATTCCTGCCCGTGCTGCAGGCGAAATTGTTTCATCCGCTCGACGATCATTATGGTCTGTCGCCGATCGAAGCGGCTGCCGTCGCCATCGATGTGCACAATGCGGGCGCCTATTGGACCAAGGCGCTGCTCGACAATGCGGCGCGGCCTTCGGGTGCGCTTGTCTATCGCGGGCCGGACGGCCAGCCCAATCTCACCGACGAACAATTCGCGCGTATCAAACAGGAATTGGAGAGCGCCTATCAGGGTGCGGCCAATGCGGGACGGCCGATGGTGCTGGAAGGCGGGCTCGAATGGCGCGCCATGAGCTATTCGCCGGCCGATATGGATTTCGCGGCGGCGCGCGCGGCCGCCGCGCGCGAGATCGCGCTCGCTTTCGGCGTGCCCCCGATGCTGCTCGGCATTCCCGGCGACAACACCTATTCCAATTATCGCGAGGCGAATCTGGCGTTCTGGCGTCAGACGATTTTGCCGCTGGTGGCAAAGACCGCGCAGGCGTTGACGCGCTGGCTCGCGCCCGGTTTCGGCAGCGCTTTGCGCGTGGGCTATGATTCGGACGCGGTGGACGCGCTGGCCGTGGAACGCGAAGCGGTGTGGGCGCGCATCAATGGTGCGGATTTTCTCACGCTTAACGAGCGGCGCGCGGCGGCGGGCTATGGCCCAATTCCCGGCGGCGATGAATCTGGCAATGCTGACGGCAATTGACATGAACGAGAGACCGGCAAGGCGCCGCGGCTTCGATTTCGAACGCCGCATTCCCTTGGCGCTCGTGCTGGGCTTTCTGCTGCAGACCGGCGGCGCGTTGTTCTGGGCGGGCTCGGCGGCGCAGCGCATCAGCGAGATCGAGCGCGAGACCCGCGCCAATGAGAATGCGGTGGAGCGCGTTGTGCGGCTGGAGACCGAGGTCGCCGCGCTGCATGAAACGCTTGCCCGCATCGAAACCAAGATCGACCGGATGACGGCTGTCCGCCGGGACGTTCGGTAGAAGAACATCATCATGCATCGTGTCGAACGCGTGAAGCATCGCCTCACGCGAAAAATCTTGCCTGTGCGGCTGTCGGAATTGGGCGTCGATGGGTTTGAAGGCTATGCCTCGGTGTTCGGCGCCCGTGATGGGATCGGCGACATCGTGGCGCCAGGTGCCTTTGCCGCCAGTCTCAGGCGGCGCGGCGCCGGCGGGGTTCGCATGCTCTATCAGCATTTTGCCTATGAGCCGATTGGCGTGTGGGACGAAATCCGCGAGGATGCGCGCGGTCTTCATGTGCGCGGCCATCTGGTGATGGAGGTGGAACGCGCCCGCGATGTGGCCGCGCTCTTGCGTGAAGGCGCGCTGGGCGGGCTTTCCATCGGTTTCAAGACAATGCGTGCGCGCAAAGATTCCGCGACCGGATCGCGCACGCTGCAACAGGTGGATCTTTGGGAAATTTCGGTCGTGACGTTTCCGCTTCTTGAGGCGGCGAATGTGACCGCCGTCGGCGGTAAGACAACCGCGCTCGCGCAACGGATCCGCGACGTCACCCAATTGCTCCAAGCATGATGAAAAGATTTCGCGGGGGACGTCTTGAAGCGGCACGCTGTCACGACCAAGTAGCTTACATCCCGAAAATCTCAATCGCATAGCCGGTGCCCGCGAACGCCGGCCGATGAATGCTGTGCGCAATGCGCAAACACATAAGGAGACATCATGGAATTGGAATCCAAAGCCTTGAACGGACCGGCCGAGAGCCGCGAATTCAAGGAAGCCTTCGACGAATTCCGCCGCACCATCGAGATTTTCAAGGCAGAGAATGACGAGCGGCTGCTGAAACTGGAGCGCCGCTCCGAAGATGCCGTCACCAACGAAAAGATGGATCGTATCAACCAAGCGGTGACCGAACAAAAGCGCGCGCTCGACGAATTCGTGCTCGCGAGCCAGCGTCCCCAACGCGGCGGCCTGGCGGTGCAAACCGGCGGCAGCGCCGAACACAAATCGGCCTTCGAACATTATGTGCGCAAAGGCGATGCCGGCGGTCTGGCGCCGTTCGAGATCAAATCGCTCTCCTCGCAATCCGATCCCGATGGCGGCTATCTCGTGCCGCGCGAGACCGAAACCGCCATCGACCGTGTGCTCGCCAAGGTGTCGCCCATTCGCGCCATCGCGACCGTGCGGCAGATCGGCGCTCAATCCTATCGCAAGCCCGTCACCACCACGGGCGCGGATGCAGGCTGGGTCGGCGAAGCGGCCTCGCGCACCGAGACCACCGCGCCGAGCCTTTCCGTCGTCGAATTTCCGACCATGGAGCTTTATGCCATGCCGGCGGCGACCCAGATCCTGCTGGACGATGCCTTCATCAATGTCGATCAGTGGCTGGCCGAGGAAGTGCAGACCACGTTCGGCGAGCAGGAAGGGGCGGCCTTCATCACCGGGGATGGCATCAATCGTCCGCGCGGCCTCTTGAGCTACACCGTGGTCGCCGATGCGAGCTGGGCCTGGAACAGAATCGGTTACATCGCCTCGGGCGGGGCGGGCGTGTTCGCGTCCTCCAATCCATCCGATGCGCTGGTCGATCTGGTCTATGCCCCGCGTCAGTCGTATCGCGCCAATGGCCGCTGGGTGATGAACCGCAAGACCGAAGCGGCGATCCGCAAATTGAAGGACGGCCAGGGCAATTACATCTGGCAACCCGGTGCGTCGGCCGGCGATCCCGCGACCTTGCTGGGCTACCCCGTGCACGAAGCCGAGGACATGCCGGACATCACGGCCAACAGCTATTCGATCGCGTTCGGCGATTTCGCGCGTGGCTATCTGATCGTCGACCGCGTCGGCGTGCGCGTGTTGCGCGATCCCTATTCGGCCAAGCCGTTCGTCCTCTTCTACACCACCAAGCGCGTGGGGGGCGGCGTGCAGAATTTCGAAGCGATCAAGCTGATGAAGTTCGCGACCTCCTGAACCGAAAATTTTTACCCAAAGATATTTGCAAGGAACAAGACATGAGAGATCTGTTCAACAACATCACCGTCGCGCGCGCCATCGCGCCGGTGTCGGTGAGCGACAATACGGCTCAGGTGGGTCAGGTTATCGACCGCCAGGGCTTCAGCAGTCTCACTTTCGTGATTAACGCGGGCAGCCTCGCCGATGCGGATGCAACATTCGCCGTGCTGGTCGAGCATGGCGATGCGGCCAATCTGTCCGATGCCGCGACCACGGCCGCGGGCGATCTCCTCGGCACGGCGGCGCTCGCTGGCTTCACCTTTGCCGACGACAATGCGACGCGCAAGATCGGCTACAAGGGCACAAAGCGCTATGTGCGGCTGACGATCACACCGGCCAACAATGCTTCGGCTGCACTGTTCGGCGCGCTGGCGATTTTGGGCCACGCGCAACTCGCTCCGACCTCCAACCCGTAAAACGCACCCATGTCTGTGGAACGCATCGCCGCTCCGGCCAGCGAGCCTGTCTCGCTTGCCGAGGCGAAGGCGCATTTGCGCGTGGACAATGACGATGAGGACGGGTTGATTGCCCGCCTCATCGTCGCCGCCCGCGAGAAATGCGAAAGCATGACCGGGCGAGCGTTCATCCTCCAGAACTGGAAGTTCTGGTGCGATGCCTGGCCCGATTGCCGGGCCCCGCGCATTTTGACCATCCCCAAGCCGCCACTGATGAGCCTCACATCGGTGACGGCGTACGACCGCTCCGGTGCGGCCAGTTTGCTGTCCAGCGATGCCTATATCGTGGATAGCGCGGCCGCGCCGGGGCGGCTCGTGCTCAAGGATACGGCAAACTTGCCGGTCGATCTGCGCGAGGCCAACGCCATCGCGATTGCGTTTCAGGCCGGCTATGGCGCGGAGCCTTCCGATGTGCCGGCTGGAATCCGCGCCGGCATCCTGACGCTCATCGCGCATCTGTACGAGGGGCGTGGACTGTCCGCGGGCCCGCCGGCCGAGACGCTGGCGCTGTTGGCTCCGTTCCGCGTGGCGATGCTGTGAACGCCTTTCCCATCGGCGAAGCCCGTCAGCGAATCGTACTGGAAACCAAGGTTCTGACCGCCGATGGGGGCGGGGGATATTCGGAGAATTGGGAACCCTATGCGCTGGTTTGGGCCGCGCTCGAACTCGAAGGCGGCGGCGAACCCTTGCAGGCCGGCCGTCCCGAGATGCGCGTCTCGTGCCGGATCGTCATCCGCCGGCGCAGCGATGTCTCCGTCAATCACCGCGTGCGTCTGGCCGCGCGGGTTTTCGCCATCCGCGCCATCGTCGATCCGGGGGCGCAATCGGCGAGCATGACATTGCTGTGCGAAGAAGGAGCGCCATCATGACCGAAGTGTTTTCCTTTGCCCGGCTTGATGCGGGGATTGCGCGCGCCGTTCAGGAAGGCGCGCGCGATGCCGCAGGCCAGCT
>DASYEG010000059.1:0-2432 GCA_036499145.1 Micropepsaceae bacterium
CGAGCCAAAACGGGCGCTGCGCGCGCCAAAATGAAATCGCCGCGCGCAAAAGCCGGTGTGACCCGTTCAAAGAAAACCGCAGCGCGTGGCAAAGCCGCCAAGACACGCACCAAGACGATGATGGGACGTGCGAAAGCGGCCCCTGGAAGCGTGAGAAAAGCCGCATCGCGTGGCGCCAAAAGCGCCATGGCCGCGGAACGCACGCTCGTCAAAGCGGCGAAAAACATGGTGAGCGCGGCAACACCCGCCACCGGCGCCAAGCGCGGCCGCAAGAAAAATACGGTCGCCTCCATCGCCGCGCGGGCGCGCCGCAAGAACGCGGCGGCAACCGATTACAATCCGCTGCACATGCTGGCGAAATTATCGCCGTTCTAATACGAGGAACGCGTAGCGAAGGCCCCCGGAATCGCCCGGCGATTCGAACGGGCCTTCGCGCGCGGTTTCCTTCCAGACAGCCGGGTCGAGCGGCGGCATGAACGCATCGCCTTCGGGCCGGGTCATGACATCCGTCCAGTGGATGCGATGCGCGCGCGGCAGAGCGGCGGCGAAAATCGCCTGGCCGCCGATCACCATGATCTCTTGGGGATGTTCGCGCTCCGCGACAGCAACCGCATCGTCAAAGGAGTGCGCCAGGATCGCGCCATCCGCGTGAAAAATGGAATCGCGCGTCACTACGATGTTGGTGCGGCCGGGGAGCGGCTTTTTCGGCAGGCTGTCCCAGGTCTTGCGACCCATGATGATAGGCTTGCCCAGCGTCAGCGCCTTAAAGCGCTTCAAATCTTCGGGAATGTACCAGGGCAATCCCCCCTTGACCCCGATGACGCCGTTCTCGGCGACCGCGACAATCAGCGTGATGAGAGCTGTCATATCCCCTCCTCATCCTGAGGAGCGCTCGCAGCGCGCATCATACCGCCACCGCGGCCTTGATGTGCGGATGGGCCTGATAATTCTCCAGCATGAAATCTTCGAATTTAAACGCGAAAATATCCTTCACCGGCGGATTCAATTTCATGGTGGGCAGCGGATAGGGCCGCCGCGTCAATTGTTCGCGCGCCTGTTCGAGATGGTTCCGATAGAGATGCGCATCGCCGAAGGTGTGGATGAACTCACCGGGTTTCAGCCCCGTCACTTGCGCCACCATCATCGTCAAGAGCGCATAGGACGCGATGTTGAACGGCACGCCTAAGAAGATGTCCGCCGAACGCTGATAGAGCTGGCAGGAAAGCCTGCCCTCCCCGACATAGAACTGGAACAGGCAATGGCAGGGCGGCAGCGCCATCTCCTCGATGTCCGAGGGATTCCAGGCCGTGACGATAAGCCGCCGCGAATCGGGATTGCGCATGATCTGCTGAACGACCAGCGCGATCTGATCGATGGAGCTGCCGTCCCATTTCGGCCAGCTTCGCCATTGCTTGCCGTAAACCGGACCGAGCTCACCCGCATCATCCGCCCACTCGTCCCAGATGCGCACGCCGTTCTCCCGCAGATAGCGCACATTGGTGTCGCCCCTGAGGAACCAGAGCAGCTCGTGGATGATCGATTTGACGTGCAGCTTCTTGGTGGTGAGAAGCGGGAAGCCGTCGTTGAGGTCGAAGCGCATCTGATGGCCGAAAACCGAAAGCGTGCCCGTGCCGGTGCGGTCGCGCTTCTCCAGCCCGTGCCCGAGCACCCATTCCATCAGATCGTGATATTGCCGCATGTCACAGTGGTAAAAGCGATCACGCTGCCGAGTCTAGCGCCTTCTGAGCATTGAAATGAAATAACCGCTACAACTCGATCACCCCACCCGGGCTTTGCGCAGCGCCTCGTTGATACGGCTCTGCCAGCCCTCGCCTGTCGCGCGAAAGCGTTCGACAACATCCCGGTCCAGCCGCAGGGTGACCTGCTGCTTGGTCGGCGTCTTTTGCGGCCCGCGTTCCCCGCGGCCCCGCACGAGTTTGGCCAATTCGGGAAAATGATCCAAGCGTTTCATGGTGCGAAAATCGGCGGCCGTCAGTTCGCGAACCTCGCCGTCTCTGTCAGTCAGCGGTTTTCTTTTCTTCGCGCTCTTGGCGGGATTGAATTCGATTTTCACGGATTTATTTGTAGCTACAAAAAGAAAGACCGGCAAGCGCTTTAAGTCTTAACCGCACATCCCTATATTGGGTGTGTCCGGGTTTACCCGGACTATGGCGATAAACGGCCTCGTAATAAGCGGCCCGGACCCGGGGGCGGTACCCGGCGCCTCCACCAAATGCCCGTCGAAGCCTCATCCTAGGCTAGGTTCCGGCGGGCATCTGTGGGGGCGAAACAGGATCGACGGACGTGTAAAGGTGGTTCTTTCGCTCGGTATGGTATCCGCCGTTATCGGGCTATTCGTACAGGTGCCAACGATAATGAAATGGCCCTCGCTGCTTAATTAATACCTAAGCAAGCGCGGCTCGAGGGGCGCC
>DASYEG010000060.1:0-6099 GCA_036499145.1 Micropepsaceae bacterium
CCGGAACAGATACGTCCCGAGAACGATCGCTCGATCCTGAAATATGGCTATGGGCTGACGACCGCCGTGGCGCGTCCCACACGAAGCGCAGTCGAGTTTTCGCGCGACGAACTTGTTCGTGCAGGCGCGGTGCTCGAACGCAGGATCGCGGCGTTCAAGCCGCGCCACGTCGCCTTTCTCGGCAAGATGGCCTACGCGGCCATCGTCAAAAATCGCGATATTCCTTGGGGGCCGCAAACCGGGACATTCGCGAGTGCGCCGGTATGGGTGCTTCCCAATCCGAGCGGCCTCAACCGTAACTTCCAACGGGATGCGCTCGTCTGTGCCTATCGCGACATGCGCGTGGCGGTAATGGATAAAATAGTAAATTAACTTGACTATAAAATATCTGTATAGTACAGTCGTGAGATGGAATCAAAGAGGCCCTGGTTCGAAGATATCGTCATGCCCGCCTTGCTTCGGCATGCGCGCACGGCCTATGGCGCGGCGATGCGCAGGGCTTTGGAGGAATCGGGTTACGATGATATTCCCAAAAACGGGCTCTATGTGATCGGCGGGCTGGCCTTGGGCGTGGGCGATGCGCCGCTGGGACAATTGATCAGGGAACTTGGCGTCTCCAAGCAGGCTGCGGGCCATTTGATCGATGCGCTTGTGCTGCGAGGTTATCTGGAACGCAATGTGGACGATGAGGATCGCCGCAAGCTGACATTGGCCCTGACCGCGCGCGGCCGCGCGGCCGCGGCGACGCAGGCCGCGGCTCGGCAAAAGATAGATGCGGAATTGATGGCCTGCGTCGGGGAAGAGGACGTGCGCCGGACCCGGCGCACCCTTGCGATCCTCGCCAACATGCGCAGCACGGACAAGGCTGGCGACGCGGGTCATTGAGGGCTGCGCGATGTCGTGAACGCAGGCACGAGCCGAGCTGAGACTTTCGGACCGCGGCAAACGGCGTTAGGATTCAGCTCGCTTGAGGGCGCGCCATGCCGAGATCGACCGCATTTGCCATTGCATTCTCGCTCTTGAGCGGGACGGCTCACGCCGCCGCCTATGACGATGCCTTCGTTGCCTATCGCAAAGGCGATTATCAGCTCGCGCTCAAACTGATGAAGCCTTTGGCGGAAGCCGGCAATGTGAACGCCCAATACAATGTCGGCGTCATGTACAATGAAAACCTAGTGAAGCAGGACTATGCCGAGGCGGCGAAATGGTTTCAGAAGGCGGCCGCCCAAGGCAATGTCTTCGCGGAAGTGGATCTCGGAACGCTTTACGAATATGGCCGCGGTGTGAAGACCGATTACAAGGAAGCCCTGAGGCTGTTCCGGCTGGCCGCCGACAAGAAAAATCCCACCGCCGAGTTCAGTCTCGGTTCCATGGCCGAGCGCGGGCTCGGGGTACCGCAGGACTATAAGGAAGCGGTCAAATGGTATCAGCTCGCCGCGAACCAGGGCAACGCGGACGCGCAATACGATCTGGCGCTGATGCTTATGGCCGGCCGGGGTGTGCCGCAGGACTATAAACAGGCCGCTTCCTGGTATCGTAAATCCGCCGATGCGGGAAACGCCAGCGCACAACTCAATCTCGGCGCGCTCTATTATGCGGGGCAGGGTGTTCCGAAGGCCCCAAAGGAAGCGCTGAAATATTTCCGGCTGGCGGCACAGCAGGGAAATGGGCGCGCGCAGTTCAACCTTGCCACGCTCTATACCAACGGCGATGAAGGCGTTGCCCAGGATCGCCCCCGTGCGCTGATCTGGTTCAATGCGGCCGCGGTGACGCTTACGGGCAATGACGCCAAGATCGCCGACGAGAACGGCAAGGCGGTCGCGGCCCAGATGACCCGTGAGCAGATTCGGGCCGCTCAGGAACTCGGCCACAAATGCCAAGCTGGCGATTACAAAAGCTGCGATTGATTCTGGTGTCTGGGCGGATCGAGCGGAACCGTACATAAAATCACAGTGTTCGGCTCTTTCTGTCCGGACCCCTTCGACGCTGGTTTTCGTTAAGAAAGTTGAAATTTCCGGCGGATACGTCGATGCTCGACATGCTTCTTGCGAGACTCATCGAACAGGGTACGCTCACCGTCATCTGGCCGGGTGGAAAAAGCAGAACCTACGGCACGGGGGGGCGGCGGGTGACAACCCGCCTCCATGGCTTGTCGACTCCCTGGGCAATCGGGCTGCGGCCCGAACTGGCGTTCGGCGAAGCCTATATGGATGGCCGCCTGACCGTCGAGGAAGGCACCATCGCCGATGTCCTCGAGATCATCATCTCAAACCTGGGCATGCGCCCGCTGCCCAGGATCGTGCGTTTCGCGCGCGCCCTTCGCCGCTCCTTCCGCTGGATCGTACAATTCAATCCGGCCTCGCGCGCACGCCGGAACGTCGCGCATCATTACGATCTGTCGGGAGCGCTCTACGATCTGTTCCTGGATTCCGACCGGCAATATTCTTGCGCCTATTTCAAGGAGCCCAAGATGACGCTTGAGGCCGCCCAATCGGCCAAGAAGCGTCATATCGCGGCAAAGCTGAAGTTGGACCGGCCCGATCTTTCGCTGCTCGACATCGGTTCGGGCTGGGGGGGGATGGGGCTGGAGCTTGCACGGGGCGCCGGCGCGAACGTCCTGGGCATCACACTGTCCACCGAGCAATTGGCGCTGTCCAACAGCCGCGCCGCCGCTGCGGGTCTCGCCGAACGCTGCCGTTTCGCATTCAAGGATTATCGCGACATTCAAGGGCCGTTCGACCGTATCGTCTCGGTCGGCATGTTCGAGCATGTGGGCATCATGCATTACGACACATTCTTCCGGAAGATGGTTTGCCTTCTCGCGCCGGATGGCGTGGCGCTTCTGCACACGATCGGCCGCACCGACGGGCCGGGCACGACCAATAGCTGGATTACCAAATATATTTTCCCGGGCGGCTATACGCCGGCCTTGAGCGAAGTCATGGCTGCCATCGAGCGTTCGGGCCTTTACGCAACCGACGTGGAAATCCTGCGCTTGCACTATGCCGAGACGCTCAAGGAATGGCGTCTGCGTTTCCGCAAGAATTGGGCGAAGGCGGTGGCGCTCTATGATGAGTGCTTTTGCCGGATGTGGGAGTTTTATCTTGCCTCGGCGGAAATGACGTTCCGCTACAATCAGCTGGTGGTGTTTCAGATCCAACTCGCCCGGCGCATCGACACGCTTCCCATGACGCGCGACTATATGCTCGATGGCGAACGGCGGATGGGTCTGGCGCCGGAACAGCTTTCGCGCGCCAACGAGGCGGCCTGACTTTTCGCAATTGGCCTGGCTCTTCGCAATTGTGGATAACGCACTGCAACAAGCGGTTGCGAAAAATCAATCCTGTGAGTCGCGGAATATATTGCTTGTGCCGGCTTGTCAGAACGACAATTGATTCGGCCCTCGCGCAAACCAACCGCCGGACTTCATGGATCAGGAAATCTCACGTCAGCTTCCTTACGATGTGGACATCGAGCAGGCGCTTCTCGGTGCGATCCTGGTCGACAATTATTCCCTTGAGCGCGTGTCCTCGCTGCTCAAGCCCGAGCATTTCTACGATCCCCTGCATCAGCGGCTCTTTGACGCCGTCGAACGCATGTGGGCGAAAGGTCACGCCGTCACGCCGCTGACGCTCAAAGCCACGATGGAGCAGGACGCGGGGCTCGCCGAGGTCGGCGGTCAGGCCTATCTCATCAGTCTGGCGCGCGCGGCACCTGCCCTTCCCAATGTGAAGGATTACGCGCGTATCCTGGCCGATCTCGCGATGCGCCGCGAATTGATCCGCATCGGCGAGGATATCGTCAACACCGCGTTCGAAGCCTCTATCGACGTCGCGCCACAGTCGCAGGTGGAGGAGGCTGAAAAAGCGCTCTACCGCGTGTCGGAAAAGGCGCGCTTCGGTGAAGGCCCGCTGTCCTTCGACACCGCACTGGCACAGGCTGTCGCCTATGCGGAGCAGGCGCTGGCGCGTGGCGGTCAGATTTCCGGTGTGCCATCGGGCTTCGCCGATTTGGACTCGCTTCTAGGCGGGCTGAATGCCTCCGATCTCATCATCATCGCGGGGCGGCCGGGCATGGGCAAGACCTCGCTTGCCACCAACATGGCATTCCACGCCGCGCGTCTCAGGGCCAAGGACAAGGCCGACGGCGCCACTCCGCCGCGCGGCGCGCCGGTCCTGTTGTTCTCATTGGAAATGGCGGCCTCCCAATTGTCGGCGCGCATTCTCTCGGAGCAGACCGAGATCGAGATGCGCAAAATCCGCACGGGCCGCTTCACCGATGCCGAATGGGATCGCTTCGTGCAGACCGCGCAAGTCTTGAGCGATCTGCCGCTCTATATCGACGACACCGGCGGCATTTCCATCGCCCAGATCGCGGCACGGGCGCGGCGGTTGAAACGCGAAAGACAGATCGGCTGCGTGATCATCGATCATATCCAGCTTGTCGCACCGTCGCGCCGGGTCGAGAATCGGGTGCAGGAAATCACCGAGATCAGTAAGGGCCTGAAAGTGCTGGCCAAGGAATTGGACGTGCCGGTGATCGCGCTCTCGCAATTGTCGCGCGGCGTGGACAATCGCGACGACAAGCGGCCCATCCTGTCGGATTTGCGCGAATCCGGCTCCATCGAGCAGGACGCGGACGTCGTCATGTTCGTCTATCGCGAGGAATATTATCTACAGTCGCGCGAGCCCGAGGCCGGGACGTCGGAATATGACGACTGGGTCAAGAAGCTGGAGCGCGTGCACAACCGCGCCGAGGTTCTTGTCGAAAAGAACCGCCACGGGCCCACCAACAAGGTGGAGTTGTTCTTCGATGCCCGCTTCACACGGTTCTCGAACCTGGCCGGTGACGGCGAGCGCCGATAAGCGACGGCGACAGGAATGTCATTCCCGGCTCTGCCTATTTTGCGCGGCCCAGGAATCCGCGCGCGCGCATTGCGATGCGAAGCAGCGTGCCGCCGCCCGCCACGTAGAGCGTGCGCTTGTCGGGGCCGCCGAATCCCAAATTCTGGCAGCGCCGCGTGATGCACCAGACCGGGATGGCGCCAAGGTGCTGTCCGGTTGGGCTCAAGACCTCGATGCCTGAATCCGTCAGCGCATACAGCCGGCCCTCATCATCGGTGACCAGCCCGTCGGCCCTCGACACGGGCGGCGCCGTCGGGGGCAGCGACATGTCGCGCCCCGTATAGGTGGCGAACACCCGGCGATTGGCGAGGCGGCCGTCCGGCTGCACGTCGAAGGCATAGATGTTGATGCCCCGGGTGTCGTTCACATAGAGCGTCTTTTCATCGTGACTGAGCTGCAGGCCGTTTGGAGACTTGATCCCTTCGTTCACCACGCGGATTATCGCGCCGCCGGCGGGCACGTAGTACACTGCGGAGGCCGGAGGGTCCGTGAAGTACAGGCCGCCTTTAAGGTCCGCCACGATGTCGTTCGGACGGCCGAAGGGCTTTCCCTGGTAGTTGTCCGCGATAATTCTCTCCTTCCCTTTCGGCCACACGATTCGAGGTCCGAGGAATCCGGGTCTCGTCTGGATCGAAATGAGCTGGCCCTTCGCGTCGAGGGTCATGCCGAGCGGATTGAGCAGATTGCCCACGAAGGTGACGGGCTGGTCGTGCTCGTCCAGCCTCACGATGCGGTTCGCCTGCGACTCCGAGAAGATGAGGCCGACGTTGGGCAGCCAAAAGGGGTCGTCGGAGCTCGTCAATCCCTTGATCACCACCTCGGGCATCGTGCCGCCGGCGATGACGCCCGGAATGTCGGGAGCCGGTTGCAGTTGAACGGTGTTGGGCGGTGTCTGCGCAACGGCCGAGGAGACGCTCAAGCCTGCGGCCAGCGCGATGGTCAGCGTCACAAGCGCTTGTCGGATCATGGCAACGGCTCCTTCGCGGGTCGAGACGACCATCCGCATGATGCGAGTTTACGGCATATCGGGGCCGGTAGCGAATGTCCGCTTTGGATGACTAGGGTCTGGACTCACAACTTGATCCAGACGAGCGCGCCGACGATGGCAGCGGCGGCAAGGTAATTTCTGGCGAGTTTGTCATACCGGGTTGCAATGCGCCTCCAATCCTTGATGCGGCAGAAGTAGTTCTCGATC
>DASYEG010000061.1:0-3731 GCA_036499145.1 Micropepsaceae bacterium
TGCCAGTGTCCATGCGATGAATGGCATGTTGATGGATGCCAAGGGCATGACTCTCTACACCTGGGACAATGACAAGCAAGCCAACAAATCTTCATGCAACGGCATGTGCCAGATGAACTGGCCGGCGCTGAAGGCCGAAGCCTCCGATAAGGATATGGGCGATTGGAAGGTCATCGCCCGCGATGATGGCTCCAAGCAATGGGCTTACAAGGGCAAGCCTCTCTATTATTTCAGCATGGATGCCGCCGCCGGCGACAAAAAGGGCGAAGGCCGGGGCATGGTTTGGCATATGGCCAAAATGTAAGGCCTCTTGCAGCCTTTTTCTTCGGGGCGCCGGTGATGCCGGCGCCCTTTTCTTTGAGTGCCCTCTTCTTTGAATTTCCCCGCGGCCGGGTCCTGCTGTCATAAAAGCTTCGTGCAAACGTGACATCGCTTGCGCGCGATTTGGCATTGTCCGCCGGTCGGCGCAGCCGAAGGTCTGCCGCCGCCACGGCGCCGCAAGGAACTCAAGAGGATCGAATGAAATTTTTCAGCAAGTTCTTCGCTGGAAGGCTGATCGTGACGACCGCCATGAGCGCAGCAACTGCCGCCATAGCCGTGACGATTTCCGGCGCCGACTCGACATCCGTGTTCCCTGTTTATTCCAAATGGGCAGCCGTGGATCGCGTTTCTCAAGCCTAGAGGGGCGGCGACAACCGGTACCCTTCGCAAAACTCGTCAAATTGGCAAATATGGGAGTGGGCGACCCGCGTTCGGAAAACGGTGCCCGCTCAATATTTGAGAACCCCATCTCCGAGTCTCTCATGGTCAATCTTGCTTTGAGCCAAGACCTTTCCTCTTCGTCCAATTCCGCGGTGTTGCGGCGGTTTCATGCAGGCGATCGCACTTTTCGCCGGATCGCCTTGGCTTCCGCGTTCCTCCTTCTTGCGATGTTCGCGGGAATCCTGGGAGCTCTGACGATAGGCGCTTGGCCCGCGGTCAGGGCGTTCGGGCTCCCCTTTCTATGGACGGAAAGCTGGAACCCGGCGACCGAAAAATTTGGTGCGCTCGCGCCGATTTATGGGACGCTCGTGACCTCGACGATCGCAATGCTGATTTCGGTTCCGGTGGGAATCGGAATCGCGATTTTTCTGACCGAGCTTTGTCCCCGTTCCCTGCGCCGGCCGATTGGCGTGGCCGTCGAGCTGCTCGCCGGGATCCCCAGCATCATCTACGGAATTTGGGGACTTTTCGTCCTCGCGCCATTTCTTCAGCAATATGTCATGCCAGGTTTTATCGCGGCTTTTTCTAATGTTCCTGTGCTATCGAGCCTATTTGCCGGTCCCCCGTTCGGCATCGGCATTTTCACGGCCGGACTTATCCTCGGAATCATGACACTGCCCTTTATCAGTGCGATCACGCGCGACGTGTTCGAAACCGTCCCCCCCGTCTTGAAGGAAGCCGCTTACGGCCTCGGCGCCACCACTTGGGAAGTCCAACGGAATGTGGTGCTGCCTTACGCCCGTAGCGGTGTGGTCGGCGGCGTAATGCTGGCTCTGGGCCGCGCCCTCGGCGAAACCATGGCGGTGACATTCGTGATCGGAAACGCCCATCGTATCGCGGCTTCTCTGCTCGCGCCCGGCACGACGATATCGGCGGCCATTGCCAATGAGTTCACCGAAGCGATCGGCGAACTCTATGAACCGGCATTGATAGAACTCGGCCTCATTCTTTTCTTCCTCACGGCAAGCGTGCTGGCCGTGGCGCAATACATGCTCTACCGGTTGGAACTTCGCGCAGGAGGCCGTTCATGACCGGAAACCGCCGCTATCTTCGCAGACGCGCGCGAAGTGGCATTTTTCTTGGTCTTTCGGCGGCAGCCACCCTGTTTGGCCTGGGTTGGCTCGCGCTGATCCTTGGGACGCTCATCCATGAAGGGTTGTCCGGCGTCGATTTGGCGATCTTTACCCAATCGACGCCGCCGCCAGGAGCCATGGGCGGACTGCTTAATGCCATTTTCGGGAGTGTGCTGATGAGCAGTTTCGCCGTCGCCATCGGTACACCGATAGGAATTTTTGCTGGGACGTATCTGGCGGAATATGGCCGCCACACGCGGTTCGCTTTTGTGGTGCGTTTCATCAACGACATTCTGCTGTCGGCGCCTTCCATCGTGCTTGGTCTCTTTGTCTACGATGTCATGGTGCTTTCGCTGGGTCACTTCTCGGCCTGGGCCGGTGGCGTGGCGCTTGCCACGATTGTCGTCCCTGTGGTCGTGCGCACCACGGAAAACATGCTGCTGCTGATTCCCAATTCATTGCGTGAAGCCGCCGCCGCGCTCGGCGCGCCGCGCTCGCACGTCATCCGGCAGGTGACTTGGCGCGCGGCGCGGGCCGGCATCATTACCGGTGTCCTGCTTGCGATCGCGCGCATCTCGGGAGAGACGGCGCCTCTTCTTTTCACTGCGCTCAACAATCAATTCTGGAGCGTTAATCCCAATGCGCCGATGGCAAGCCTTCCGGTTGCGATTTTCCAGATGGCCATGAGCCCCTATGCGGATTGGCACAGGCTCGCCTGGTCGGGCGCTCTTCTTATCACCATGACGGTGTTTATCCTGTCCATCGTCGCACGCATACTCGAAGCGCAAACGGGTCGCAGATGACCATACCAGACAATGAAACCGTCAAGGTCGCGATCAACGATCTTTCGTTTTTTTATGGCGATACGAAAGCGCTGAAGAATATCTCCCTTCCGCTGTATGCCAACAAGGTGACCGCGTTCATCGGGCCATCGGGGTGTGGCAAGTCCACGCTGCTTCGTGTCATGAACCGCATCTACGAACTTTATCCCAATCAACGCGCGGAAGGCGAAGTGCTGCTGGACGGGGAGAACATCCTTTCCCGAAAGCTCGACGTAAACGCTCTGCGCGCCAAGGTCGGCATGGTGTTTCAGAAGCCGACGCCTTTCCCGATGACGATTTTCGACAATGTCTCGTTCGGATTGCAGCTTTACGAAAGTCTGCCGCGTTCGGAGATGGAAGGGCGAGTCGAACTCGCACTCCGCCGCGCAGCACTTTGGGACGAGGTCAAAGACAAACTCCATGCCAGCGGTACGTCGCTTTCCGGCGGCCAGCAGCAGCGGCTTTGTATCGCGCGTTCGGTGGCGATCAAGCCCGAGCTGATTCTGCTGGATGAGCCCTGTTCCGCGCTGGACCCGATATCGACCGCCAAGATCGAGGAGCTGATCAACGAGCTTTCCGACGATTACACGATCGTCATCGTCACCCACAATATGCAGCAGGCAAGCCGCGTTTCCGACCACACCGCCTTCATGTTCCTGGGTGAACTGATCGAGTTCGGCGAAACCGAGAAAGTCTTTACCACGCCCACCAACAAACGGACTGAGGATTACATCACCGGCCGCTTCGGTTGAGGAGCCGGTGCTTGCGTTTTGCGCGCATCACGCGATAGTGCCGCCATGAGCGGCGATATCCGAAACGATTGGACGAAGGACGAGGTGCGGGCGCTCTTTGCGCTTCCCTTCGGCGAGTTGATTTTCCGCGCCCAGACATTGCACCGCAAATATTTCGATACGCGCGAGGTGCAGATTTCAACGCTGCTTTCGATAAAAACCGGCGGTTGTCCCGAAGATTGCGCCTATTGCCCGCAAAGCGCCCATTACGAGACCGGCGTGAAGGCGGAAAAGCTGATAGCGCTTTCGGCCGTTCTCGATGCCGCGGAAACGGCGAAAGCATC
>DASYEG010000062.1:0-7355 GCA_036499145.1 Micropepsaceae bacterium
CGCCACCTGATCGTACGAGATCGCCGTCGACGTCCAGCCGCGATCGGCCGAAACCCGCGTCAGCGCCGCCGTCAGAGTCGTCTTGCCGTGGTCAACGTGACCAATCGTGCCAACGTTGCAGTGCGGCTTCGTGCGTTCAAATTTCTGCTTGCCCATGACCTAACCTCTTATTCTTCTTTAAAGCCCGTCTTCGCCGTCATTCTCAAAACCGGCTTGCCAAGTCGTAGCCGCCGAAGACTGGAGCGGGTGAAGGGAATCGAACCCTCGTCATCAGCTTGGAAGGCTGTTGCTCTACCATTGAGCTACACCCGCGATGAACGGAAAATCGACCAACAGAAGCCAGGACTCGATCTCCGAAGGGTGGCTCATCTCCTGTGACACTCCCGTCTTTTTCCGTTTCGTCTTCTGACTTCCATTTTCCGATTGGTGGGGGAGGTAGGACTCGAACCTACGAAGGCTGCGCCAGCGGATTTACAGTCCGCCCCCTTTGCCACTCGGGACACTCCCCCGTTTGATGCCAGAGAATGGCGCCAAAACCCGTTCAATAGTGACCGCATCTCCCTGAATTAACACCAAAAAACCGGAGGCCACGAACACGTCGGCACACCGGCAAAGCGGGATCGCTCCGGAGGAAACTGCGGAGGGCGCATATTGGTGAATTGCGGCTTACTGTCAATAGAGGTTGACAAGAGATTGCGGCGCGCGGCCATTGGCATCGCACCGGCTCCTCTAACCTGATGAAAGACGCCTAACGCGACCGCCGAAAAGCGCAAGCGGGGCAGAGACATTGATGAATAGCATTGGAATTTCTGAACACCGCCTTCTCATGCCCTCTGCGGAATGCTTGCCGAAGGCGCACGCATGAGCCGCCAAAAGACCCGTTCCGAGGCAAAGTCCAGTCCGTCCGAAGGAGCGTTTTGGCTTTACGGGCTGCACGCCGCCCGGGCCGCGCTGGCCAATCCCCGTCGCAAGATCCGCAAGGCCGTCCTGAGCGAGCGAGCGCAGGCTGAATTCGGCCCCGCCTTGGCCAGGGCCAAGGTTGCCGCTGTCTCTCAAGCCAGCTCTGACAATATTTCACGGCTGCTGCCGCCGGGCGCCGTCCATCAGGGCGTGGCGCTCGTCTGCGAGCCTCTGCCGGCACTCCATCTGGAGGACGCGCTTTCGAGCACCCCGCCGGGTCCCAGGCTCGTCGCGGTTCTCGACCAGATCACAGACCCGCACAATGAAGGAGCGATTCTGCGTTCGGCGGCCGCCTTCGGGGTGGCAGCAATCCTTGTGCAGGACCGCCACGCGCCCCCGGAATCGGGCGCCCTGGCGAAAGCCGCGTCCGGCGGGCTCGACCTGATTCCCCGCATCGCGGTCGTCAACATCGCGCGCGCCCTCGAAGAACTCGGCCGGCTTGGCTTCTATCGCATCGCGCTTGCCGCCGATGGCGATGGTCCGCTTCGCGAGGCCGCGCCTGCGGGCGATATCGCTTTGGTTCTCGGCGCCGAAGGTTCGGGCTTGCGTCGTCTGGTGCGCGAACGCTGCGATGCGAGCGCGTTCATCCCCATGGGCGGCGTCATGGAAAGTTTGAACGTGTCGAATGCGGCGGCGATCGCCTTTTACGAATTGCGCCGCAAGCCCTAGCTGAAGCGATCACATCGCCGTGCGGAACAAGTCTTCACCTTCGCCATTATGTAACCCAGAGGAACAACAACGAGGCCAGAAATGCGCTCCGTGCTTCTTTGGGCTATTGGCATACCGATCCCGATCATCATTATTCTGTGGCTCGTGACGGGCCACGCCTGACGTCAAAATTGTTGAAATCAGAATGGTTGAAAATCTGCGGATAGAACGAATTCCAGCGCCTGAACCATCAAATCATGGTGTGGATCGGACTTCCGCCGATTTTGTTGCGTAACGGCATCGAGACATGACTTCGCATAGACGAGATCGCGCTCCACGAAAAACAGATAGCGCAACACCGCGAGGACCATCACCGAGGGTTTGGCGTTTTGCGTTCCGGCTGCGACGGTGCTCGGCGCCACCTCATCCAGACGAAAACTCGTGACGAACGGAAAGAGCAGGCCGGCGCGCAGGCGTCCGTCCGCCACGCAATCGCGCAGGAAAAGATCAACCGGCTTCAGCGGCCCACGCGCCAGCTCGGCACGGTAGAGCGCGAGGATGCGATCCATCGCGCCGGCGCCCACCACATAGGAGGTGAGGCACGAGAAATTTTCGCGCTTGAGATCGATCGCTTTAAGATCGGCGAAGCACAGTGGGCGTGTTTGCGGCCTCATCACGCGATCGAACTCCGCCTTCAATCCTTTGAGCATACCGAGATGGGGCATCAGCAGCGTATCGGTGAAGACGATGTCGAACCTATCCAGAAGACCCGAAGCGATAACATCGCCGATCACCGGACGCACAGGGGCGCATAGAAGCGCATCGTCTTCGAGAACATGCAAAGGCAGGCCGCGTTGCCGCGCCTCTTCCAGAACGCGCATGTGCGACAGGAACGCACCCGTTTCGCCGGGTCCGATTTTGCTCCCGGGAAGCGGCAGCTTCGCTCCATCGACGGCGGGAAACCGCACATAGAGATCGGTGAGCTTTAGTTGCGCGAGCTGTGCCTCCATGCGCGCGCGCCGTGCCGTGCTGCGCTCAAGATTGATATAGACGCCCTGGTAGGAGAGAGCTTCTCGCGTCATCCTGGCAGCCGGTTGAACACGGTTTAACGGCTTACCCGGCGCGAGACGCCAAGTCCACATCGTAGCCGTGGAAAATCATTTCCAGACAGCATCTGATAGGATCTCTGCGGGAGATGCGCCATGACCGACGACAATTCGCGCGCGACCATCGCGCGTCAGGACGCGGACAATCAGCCCCCGCCTTTCGAGGATGTGAATCTGTTCGCGTCCGATCGCGTGCTGCAAGAGGCCCTGGCGCGCGAAGGCGGTTCGAATCATCGCGCCCGCGCGGAAACATTCGGCGCGCGCATGGGCTCCGCAGAGATATGGGCATTGGCCGCGGCTGCTCATCATCATACTCCGGAGCTTCACAGCCACGACAGATATGGGCGGCGAATCGATGAGGTGGAGTTTCACCCCGCCTATCACGCGATGATGCGCGAGGGGATAGGCGCAGGGATCTCATCGGCGGCATGGTCCGGCATCCAGGCCGGTCATGTGCTGCACGCAACGCTGGAATTCCTCCTGGCCGAGGTGGAGCCTTCCGTCTGTTGTCCCATCACGATGACCTATGCCGCGCCTGCGGCTCTGAAGCACGCGCCCGGCATTGCCGCTGAATGGATTCCGCGCATCCTCAGCCAAACCTACGATAGCGCGTCACGGCCCGCGGCGCTGAAAGCCGGCGTGACAATCGGCATGGCGATGACCGAAAAACAGGGCGGCTCGGATGTGCGCGCCAACACAACGGCGGCCGAGCGTCTTTGCGACGGAACCTATCGGCTGATAGGACACAAATGGTTTTGCTCCGCGCCGATGTCCGATGCATTTCTCACATTGGCGCAGGCCGAAGGCGGATTGACATGTTTTCTCTGTCCACGCTGGACGCCGGATGGGACTCGTAACACCATTCATCTGATGCGGTTGAAGGACAAGCTTGGCGACCGCGCCAACGCATCGGCCGAAATCGAGTATCACGGCGCCTATGCACTCCGGATCGGCGATGAGGGCCGTGGCATCGCGACCATCCTCGACATGGTGCATCACACGCGCCTGGATTGCGCCATCGCGCCCGCCGCTTACATGCGCAGTGCGCTTGCCCAGGCGCTGTGGCACACCGCCCACCGCCATGCCTTCGGCAAGGCCCTCATCGAGCATACGCCGATGCGCCAAGTGCTGGCCGATCTCGCGATCGAATCCGAAAGCGCAACCGTGCTCGCCTTTCGTGTCGCGCGCAGTTTCGATGAATCGCTACAAGACAAAGAGTCCGCCCTGTTTTCCAGGCTCGCGACGCCGGTCGCAAAATATTGGCTCAATAAACGGGGAATCGCTCACCTCGCGGAATGCCTGGAATGTCACGGCGGTGCAGGCTATGTCGAAGAATGGCCGATCGCGCGTTTCTATCGGCAGGCTCCGCTCAACGGAATCTGGGAAGGTTCCGGCAACGTCATATGCCTGGACGTGCTGCGCGCGCTCGGGCGCGATTCCCAATCCAGCGAGGTCTTTCTGAACGAGGTGAGGCGCGCCAAAGGCGGCAACCCGCATCTCGACCACGCGATCGCGAAACTGGAGTCGCAGTTGGCGCAAACCGGCGAATCCAACGCCCGCCTTTTGGTGGAACGCATGGCGCTTGTGCTGCAAGGGGCGCTCCTGTTGCGGCACGCACCGTCTTTTGTGGCCGATGCGTTCTGCACGACACGTCTGGGCAGAGAAGGCGGCCAAGCATATGGCGTGCTGGACGTTAGAATCGATACGAACGCGATCATCGCGCGCGCAATGCCGGAGCATTGACCATCATCCCAGCCGGTTTGCTTTCGAGAAGCCGCGCGGGGTGATGCGCCCCGCCTGCGCGCGCTGACCCCTATATTCCTTCAATTCGGCCGGCGTGAAGGTGCGGCCGTTCGCATCGCGCAAGCCTTCCTTCCAGGTGAAAACCTGTGCATCGAGCAGATGCCCATCCTTGTGGCGCTGAAGGATCACGCCGCGCCCGCGCGCCAGCTCCGGCACCTCTTCGAGCGCGAAGATCAGGAGCTTGCGGTTCTCACCGAGCACCGCAACGCTATCGCCTTCGACGAAACGGCATGTCACCGCTTCGATTCCGGGCGGCACATTCATCACGCGCTTGCCCGAACGCGTCATCGCCACCGCGTCGTCTTCACTCGTGACGAACCCATGTCCGGACGTTGCCGCGAGCAGCAGCTTGCGTCCCTCGCGATGGACGAACATCGCCACCATATCGGCCTCCGGCGGCAGGTCGAGAAAATCGCGCAGCGGCTCGCCCAGACCGCGTCCGCCGGGAAGCTTGGCGCAATCCAGGGTGAAGAAGCGCCCGTCGGTGGCGAACAGCATCAGGGAATCGGTGGTCTCGGCGTGCAGCCAAAACCGGCCGCGGTCGCCTTCGCGAAACTTGACGGAATCACCTTGCTCTTGATGACCCTTGAGCGTCCGTATCCAAAGCTTGTCCGAGCAGACGATGGTGATCGGCTCGCGTTCCACCGCAGTGATCATCTCGGCGACTTCTTCAGCCGTGGCAAGGATTTTCTCCACCTCCTTCGCCTCCGCGATCACGGTGCGGCGCTTGCCGAGCTCCGTCTTCACACCGAAGCGGCGGTCGATATCCTTGACTTCCTCGATCAATTTTTCCGACTGCTGCTTTTCCGAGCCGAGCAGTCGCTTCAGATCCTTCTGTTCCTTCGCAAGGGCCGTATGCTCCTCGCGGATCTGCATTTCCTCGAGCTTGCGCAAACTGCGCAGCCGCATGTTGAGGATCGCCTCGGCCTGACGGTCGGTAAGCTTGAATGCCGCGATCAGTTTCGGCTTTGGCTCGTCCTCGCTGCGGATGATTTTGATCACCTTGTCGAGGTTCAAATAGACGGCGAGATAGCCCTCCAGCACTTCCAGCCGCTCGGCGATCTTCGCCAGTCGAAACCGGCTCCGGCGGCCGAGGACATCGCGGCGATGATCGATGAACGCCGTCAGCGCCTCGCGCAGGCTCATCACGCGGGGCGAAACACCCTTGTCGAGCACGTTGAGATTGAGGGGCACGCGCGTTTCCAGATCGGTCTCGCGGAACAATTGCTCCATCAGGATCTCGGGCTCGACGGTGCGACTCTTGGGCACCAGCACGATGCGGATGTCCTCGGTGGATTCGTCGCGTACATCGTCGAGCGCCGTAAGTTTCTTTTCCTCGATCAGTTGGGCAATGCGTTCGATCAGCTTGGCCTTCTGGACCTGATAGGGAATCTCATCCACGACGATCTGATAGGTGCCTCGCGCGCCTTCCTCGCGTTGCCAGCGCGCGCGAACGCGAAAACCGCCGCGGCCGGTTCGATAAGCCTCCTGAATCGTGGCGGGATCATCGATGATAAGCCCGCCGGTGGGGAAATCCGGACCTTTGACGTGCCTGAAGATCGTGCGGTCCTGGACATTCGGATTTTCGATCAGCGCAACAATGGCCTGGCACAACTCGCCGGCATTGTGCGGGGGAATCGACGTCGCCATGCCAACCGCAATCCCGGTGGCGCCATTGGCCAAGAGATTGGGAAAAGCGCCGGGCAGCACGACCGGCTCGCGGTCCTCGCCATCATAGGTGGGCCGGAAATCCACCGAATCTTCGTCTATGCCTGCGAGCAGCGCTTCGGCCACGGCCGTGAGGCGGCTTTCGGTGTAACGCATGGCGGCAGCGTTATCGCCATCGACGTTCCCGAAATTGCCCTGCCCCTCCACGAGCGGATAGCGCACCGCGAAATCCTGAGCCAGACGGACGAGTGCGTCATAGACCGCTTGATCGCCGTGGGGATGGAATTTGCCGATGACGTCGCCGACGACGCGAGCGCATTTCTTGAAACCCGCAGCCGGGTTCAGCCCCAGCTCCCGCATCGCGTGCAACAGGCGGCGGTGTACCGGCTTCAATCCGTCGCGCGCATCGGGAAGCGCGCGCGAGGTAATGGTCGAGAGCGCATAGGCAAGGTAGCGCTCGGATAGCGCCTTGCCCAAGGGCTCGGGACGAATGTCATCCTTGAACGATATGTCACCCATGTTTTCTCTTTAGTCCGATTCGGCTGAGGCGCGGACGGCTAGATGAGTGAGTCGCGCCGGCGGTATGGGGTACGCGTCACCTGGCGAATTCTGGTCCAAACGGCACTTTGACCTGGCCTAAATTATGCTTAAAGTTGAGCTGTGGGTTTCAATCTTCCTGACGTTTCAAGGGTGAAACGCATTGTTCGCTAAATCCATCGCCATGCATATTGCGATTGTCGGGGCGCTTAACCTGGGGGCAGCGGCGGCGCCGGCTATCGCTGACCCATTTTTCTTCGGCACCGGCGGCCCCGACGGTAAGATCGCCGCGGGGTCGCGATCGGGCCCGGGATTCGAGATCGAAACGGCCGACGACTTTATCGTGACCCAGGTCGCGACACTGAACAGCGCCACATTCACCGGTTTGATTCCTGCCGGCAGTTCCGTGTTGAACGTGGTCGTCGAAATTTATCGCGTTTTTCCAAGTGATTCCGACGTAACGCGCACGAGCGGGTCCCCGCTGTTCTCGACGAGCCTAGGGTCTGGACTCACAACTTGATCCAGACGAGCGCGCCGACGATGGCAGCGGCGGCAAGGTAATTTCTGGCGAGTTTGTCATACCGGGTTGCAATGCGCCTCCAATCCTTGATGCGGCAGAAGTAGTTCTCGATC
>DASYEG010000063.1:0-11830 GCA_036499145.1 Micropepsaceae bacterium
TCACCCCATTTGATCGACCGCTATTCCGAAGCGCTGGCTTGGCTAGCTTTGGACGACCCCCAACTTGACAGGATCAGACGCGAACTCTTAAACCTCGCAGCCTCGGGCAAAAGCCTTGACAAAGCGGCCGTTGAGAACCACCTCGTCCGCCAGGGATTAGGCGTACTTGCAGAACGGCTTAAGACACATTCCGTCCTCCAGTCCGACCTCAGGGGCCAAGCGGATGAAGAGGCTCGTGAAGTATTGTGGCTGCGGACCAGGGCTCAATTGGCCGACCCCGATATTTCAGGCGCAGGTGATCTCAAGGCACGACGCGATTCCGCACTTCAGCGTTATCTGGACGGTGGAGCCAATCAGGACTGGGATGAGTTGCAGCGTTTGAACGGCGAGATTCGCAAGGCTGTCGAAGCCGACGGGAAACGGGATGTGAAGTGAGCAAGAAAACCCCTTCGAAAGCGAAACCGGTCCTCAAGCCCACGAAAGTGAAGCACGAGGCCGCCAAACCCGCGGTCAAGCAACGCGAACCCGCCCGTGCCGCCGCCGCGAAAACAGCCATAAAAAAAGCCCCCTCCAAGTCAAAGGTCGAAGTGAAAAAGCCCGAAATCAAGAAGCCGATCGCCAAGCAGTCCGGGCCCGAGCCCAGACTGGCCGCCAAGCTTGCCGCCGCCAAACCGCCGGCCAAGGAAATCCCCAAGGCCGCCGCGGTGAAAATCCCCGAACCCAAATCCGCGAAAGCCGAGCCCGCCAAGCCGGCAGGCCCAAAGCCCGCCCTTCCGGTCGAACTCAAAGGCCATCCCGCCCAGAAACTCGATCCCAAATCCGCCGCCAAGAAGAACGGCACAGCGCCCGAAGGCGCGCAAGCCCCGGCACCCGACAAGGGCGACCCGGACGCGCCGCTCCTGGATTTGTCCGACGCCGCGGTCCGCAAGATGATCACGCGCGCCAAGCAGCGCGGCTATGTCACCTATGACGAGCTGAACCGCGTTCTGCCGTCGGACAAAGTGTCCTCCGAGCAGATCGAGGACACCATGGCGATGCTCAGCGAAATGGGCATCAACGTCATCGAAAGCGAAGAGCAGGAAGAGGCCGAGGGCGAACAGCTTCCCGCCGTCCAGGCCGGACGCGCGGTGGCCGAAGTCCCCGAAAAAGCCGAAGAGACCTATGACCGCACGGACGATCCCGTGCGCATGTACCTGCGCGAGATGGGCTCGGTCGAGCTCTTGTCGCGCGAGGGCGAAATCGCCATCGCCAAGCGCATCGAGGCCGGACGCGAGCTGATGATCGGGGCTTTGTGCGAAGGCCCGCTGACTTTCGAAGCCCTGACCGTGTGGCGCGACGAGTTGATGGAAGGCAAGGCGCTGTTGCGCGACATCATCGATCTCGAAGCCATGTATGGCGGCGTTCCGGGCGCGGAAGGCGCGCTCGGCCAGGGCATTGCCCCGCCTGGCGCACCCGGTATGCCTGGCGTGCCGCCTGGACCTGGTGTTCCCGGGGTCCCGGGCGCGGTTCCTCCAGCGCCACCCCCGGTCATGAAGGCGCCTGCGCCCCCACCGCCCCAGCCCGTCGCTGCAAAACCGGCGCCGTCGCGCATGGGACCCGCCGATGACATCACCGGCGGCGATGGCGGAGCCACGCCAGAAGGCGGCGGCGAAGGCGGCGGCGATGAGGATTTCGACGACGAGAGCAATCTGTCGCTCTCCGCGATGGAAGCGGCCCTCAAGCCCCAAGTGCTGGCGACACTCGACCAGATCGCAGCGCTCTACAAAAAGCTCGGCAAATTGCAGGACGCGCAGGTCGAAGCCGCGCTCGGCGCCGAGGAATTCTCCACCGGGCAGGAGCGGCGTTTTGTCAAGCTGCGCAACGAGACGGTGGAACTCGTCAAAAGCCTGCGCCTCAACAACAATCGCATCGAAGCGCTGGTCGATCAGATGTACGGCATCAACCGGCGGCTGCTCTCGCTGGAAGGGCGCCTGTTGCGCCTTGCCGAGGCCCATGGCGTCGACCGCACCGATTTCCTCAAGCAATATTTCACCAATGAGCTGGACCCCAATTGGGTGCGGCGCGTCGGACGTCTGACCGGCACCGGCTGGAAGGATTTCGCGCATGAGGAGCGCGACAAGATCAAGGATCTGCGCGACACCATCCAGGCGCTCGCGCAGGAGACGCGCCAGTCGATTTCCGATTACCGCCGCATCGTGCAGACGGTTCAGAAGGGCGAGCGCGAAAGCCGTCAGGCAAAGAAGGAAATGATCGAGGCGAATCTGCGTCTCGTGATCTCGATCGCCAAGAAATATACCAATCGCGGCCTGCAATTCCTCGATCTGATCCAGGAAGGCAATATCGGATTGATGAAGGCGGTGGACAAATTCGAATATCGCCGCGGCTACAAATTCTCGACTTACGCGACGTGGTGGATCCGCCAAGCGATCACGCGCTCGATTGCGGACCAGGCGCGCACCATCCGCATCCCGGTGCATATGATCGAGACCATCAACAAGCTTGTGCGCACATCCCGCCAGATGCTGCACGAGATCGGCCGCGAGCCGACGCCCGAAGAATTGGCCGAGCGTCTCGCCATGCCGCTCGAAAAAGTGCGCAAGGTGCTCAAGATCGCCAAGGAGCCGATTTCCCTCGAAACGCCGATCGGCGATGAGGAAGACTCGCACTTAGGCGATTTCATCGAGGACAAGAACGCGATCCTGCCTATCGACGCGGCGATCCAATCCAATTTGCGCGAGACCACCACGCGCGTGTTGGCGACACTGACCCCGCGCGAGGAGCGCGTGTTGCGCATGCGCTTCGGCATCGGCATGAACACCGATCACACGCTGGAAGAAGTCGGCCAGCAATTCAGCGTGACGCGCGAACGTATCCGCCAGATCGAAGCCAAAGCGCTGCGGAAACTGAAGCACCCCAGCCGCAGCCGCAAACTGCGCAGCTTCCTGGATAATTAGCCCTTTCTTCTCCCCTTGCGGGAGAGGAAGTGCGCCCGCGCACTCAGTACGCCGCCGGCGCGCCGGGTGAGGGGGAACGAAAGAAGCCGGGGGCCGATGCCGACGATCGCTTATTTCTATGGAATCGCGATCCGCATGTATTTTGAGGATCACGATCCTCCGCATTTTCACGCGATTTATGCAGGCAACGAAGCTTTTGTGAGCATCGCGACAGGCGAAATCTTTGAAGGGCGGTTGCCCAAGAATGCCGCGCGTCTGGTCAAGGAATGGACACTGGCGCGCCAATCGCTCCTGATGGATAATTGGTTGAATGCCCGTTCAGGCAAGCCAGTGAAGAAGGTTCCAGGCCTCGATGCTGACCAAAGTGACTAGAGTGGAAGCAATCGGAGATTTCCATCTTCGCACCCATTTCAGCGACGGAAGTTGCGGCGAGCATGATTTTTCCGCTCTTGCACACAAGCCCGGGGAAATGCTCATGCCGCTGCGCGATCCTTCCTATTTCGCCCGCGTATTTCTCGAAGACGGCGCGCCGACTTGGCCGAACGGTTACGACATCGCGCCGGAATGGCTGCGCCGCGAGATGGAAGCAGCCGGTGAATTGCATCGCGCCGCTGCAGAGTGAGACTTCTGCACCCAGCAGACCGAAGCGAAAGCGCTGCGGGAACTCAAGCGCTCACGCAAACTGCGCTCATTCTTGGATAATTAGTAAAGCCTCACGCGTCTAGACATATTCCTACCGTCGATTACGCCGCGCGCGGGATGCGGCGGACTTTGATGCCCCGTTCGCTCTTGCGCGCCTCCGCAAGATCGTAATCGAGTTGCAGCCCGAGCCAGATTTCCGCACCCCCACCGAACGCCTTGTCCAACCGGATTGCCATCTCCGGCGAGATGCCGCTTTTTCCATTGACCAGATTGTTGAGCGCCTGACGGGTCACGCCGAGCGCTTTCGCGGCTTCGGTGACGGTCAGATTCAATGGCTCAAGGCAATCGTGCCGCACCGATAATCCGGGATGAAGAGGATGCTTCATATTCATGGCGCGCTCCTTCAGTGATAATCGAGATAATCCACGTCAGTGATTTCGCCGCCCTCAAAGCGGAAAACGATCCGCCAATTCGCCAGCCCGGCAAATCTAGATGTTCTGGCTTGGACGCCCGGTCAAGGCGCGCCAGAACCCGCTTGATCTTCTCGACATGACCGGATTGAGCCCTCGTGGGCTGTCCTCCTCGTAGAGTTTTTTCAACCCGCGATGGCGAATTCGCCGGATCATATTTCAAACGTAATGTGACAAGCATCACTTGTCAAATCTGGAATCTACCCATAACTCGTATTAGAATGGTTTGACCAAGGTGCGAAACCGCGTAGCGATGGGAAAGGATTGCGCTTTATAGTGGCACGGTCTTTCGAAAGTCTCCCTCGGTGAAACCCACCATCGCGCGCGTTGCGTTGTTCGTCGCCGGTTTTGCGGTGTGGGCGGCCTTTTCGATTGTGCCCGGATCGGACGGAGGTTTCACGACTCGCGAAGCGTGGGATAGCGCGCCCTATTGGGAATTCGGCGTGCCGCTTCTTGCCGCCGCGCAAGCGATCTCGGCAGCGGCCTCACGCGAGAAGCTGCTGCAATTGCCGGTCTGGCCTCTTGCGGGACATTTCCTCGGCATGTTTGCCATCCACCGCGCGGGGGCGGATTTCGCCCTGGTTCCGCTCGCCTTCGTGTTCATCGGCGTTCCCGGCTATTTCACGCTGTTGGCGGTTTCGGTCGCGGCGCGCAAATTCGCCGGACGCTTCGCGTAACAGCGACTCGCTGCCGTTGAAGCGGGCAAACGCGCGCCCCATGTCTTTGGGTTGAAAAACGAACCGGCGCGCTTTGCTCGATGGCACCCAATTGCACCTCTATTCGCACCAAATAAAATGGCGTGCGCGAGAAGATTTCCGCACGACGCCGGCGTTTTTCGCGCCTACCACCCTGAAAACAGGGGGGAGGGGGTCTGGGTTGATTTGGGCTAGCGACTTACTCTCGCCATTTGATGGAGCAGCCCATCGAGGCGATCTGATCCTTCGGCCCGTGACCGGTTTCGGCGATTCCCTTCATCGCCTCGTACAGATCGCGGCGGGCGTTCCTAACCAAACTCGTCTTGGATTCATCCAGACGGCCCCGATATTGCAATTCGTCCTTTGCGTTGAAGCCAAAGAAATCCGGCGTGCACACCGCGCCATAGGCGCGCGCCACATCTTGGGTCCGATCCATGACATAGGGAAAGGTGAAATCATGTTCGCGCGCGAACAGCGTCATCGCGTCGAAGGAATCGCCCAGCGAAATCTTCACATCGTTGGGCATAATCGCGATCACGCCGATGCCGAGCGCTTTGAGTGCGTGCGTCTCCTCCACGAAGCGGCCGACGATCGCGCGCACATAGGGGCAATGATTGCAGATGAAGACGGCGAGCGTGCCATTCGGCCCGCGCGCATCGTTCAGACTGTGCGTCTTGCCATCGACACCGGGGAGCGAAAAATCTTTCGCCTTCCAGCCGAATTCGCAAATCGGGTTTTGTACCAGCGCCATCGAAGAGCCTCATCGTCGCATTTCGCATCGCGCGAGCCTGCCACCTCTTTCGCTCCCGCATCAACCGTAACCTATGCGGGGTCGCGCGATTCGAGCCACGCGGTCGCGTCCTTGCGATTGGTGAAGCTCTGATGATGCGTCTTGGCAAACAGGACTTGCAGAACCTTGATGAGGGGCGCGAACTGATCGTTGCGCACCACATAGGCGACACGCGAATCGCCGCCTTCGCCCCAATCGGCCATCGCGCCGATCGCGTGGATCGCGTCCCAATCCACCGAGCCGGTGAACCCCGTCACATCCGCCAGTGCGCGCATGTTCGGGCACAGGATTTTTCTTTCCAGGCCTTCACGAAAACAGGCGATGAGACAGCCGCCGGCGGGTTCCTGTTCGATAATGACGTGAAGCCGGTTTCCGGCGGCTTTCAACCTGATCCGGCCCGAAGTCCCGCCTTTTTCGATGATCGTGCTGTCTTTGGTCGCGTGTTCAAAATCGGAATAAAAATCCGTGCTGCGTTCCGCCACAAAAATCCCCATGCTGCATGGCAGATCGGCGGCGTTCCCCCGTACCGCGTGATCGAATCATGCCGGCATGGTATGCGCCACGCATACCGGACCACAACGCGAAAGCATCGAAAATCATGTCATTTTCGTAGGGTTCGCCAATGTTCGTTTTCAGACGCCAATGGTCGTTTTCAGACGTAGGGGAACTTCGACTGTGCGCTGGCGTTTGCAGCAATGCTGGTGGAGCGGCGAATTCGTGAGGAGACGCATCATGGCCAAAGCATCGATGGGACAACGCAAGACCGAAGGACGCATCATGCATGAATTCAAGCATGGCGAACTCAAAAGCGGCAAAAGCGGCAAGGGCGGCAAAGTGAAAAGCCGCAAACAGGCGATCGCGATCGCTCTGCACGAGGCGGGCGCCTCCAAATATGATAGCCCCGCAAAACGCAAACAGAACCTTGCCAAAACCAAAGGCAAGGAAGCCAAAGGCGAGACCGCTCAGCAGGAACGCGAAGGCAAGTCGCGCGTCGGCGCCCGCGGAAAGCGCGAAAATACCTCTGCGATGGGGGGCAAGAACGCGAAGACCCCGACACGGCGCGCGAAGTCAAAAGGGCGCGCAACCGTTTCGCGCCCCGGCACGGCACGCAAGATCTCACGCGCCTCCGGCAGAAAGCGAAGCAGCGCCTGATTACAATTTGAGCTTCGCCTCCGCGATGCCGCGGTAAAGCTCAGGGGTCAGCCTCAGATAGCCTCCGGTCGCCGCGTCGCGCACGTAAAGAGGATCGGAAACGGTTGCGGGATCGAAACCCTGTTTCTGCAATTCGATCTTGCGCTGCTTGAACGTGCTGGTGGCTTCGATCTCCTGCTGGAAACGCAGGAAGATCGGCCGCGCGTAGAAAGGCAGGTTGCGTTCCAGATACGCCGCAAGGCCGGCCAGATCGAAATCCGGGCCCGTGACAAGCGCGGCCATTCCAGCCTTGCCCTCGCCTCCCGGCACTTCCACGCCATAGACATTCGCCTCCAAGACGCCCGGAAAGACCGAAAGCGCCTCGGCGACCTCGGAGGTTGCAACATTCTCCCCCTTCCACCGGAACGTATCGCCGGTGCGGTCGACGAAGTAAAAATAGTCGTGCGCGTCGCGCCGCATTAAATCGCCGGTGCGGAACCATGCATCGCCCTTGACGAAAGCGTCCTTCAGAATTTTCTTCTGGGTCTCAGCGCTATTGGTATAGCCGTCGAAACGCGAGCGCGGATCGTTGGGATCGATGAGGCCGACCGCCTCACCGATCTCGCCGTTGGCGGTTTCGCTGCATAGCCCTCCGCTTCCCCGGATCGGGATGCCCTTTTCAAGGTCATAACGCGCGAGCCTGATCTTCTGGATGCTGCGCGCATACCAGGGCACACGGCCGATGGCGCCGACCTTGCCGTCATAATTAATCATGCCGACATTGCCTTCGGTCGCGCCATAGAACTCCATGATGCGCGGGATTTTGAACCGCGCCTGAAATTTGGGCCAGATCTCCGGGCGCAGGCCGTTGCCAATGGCGATCCGCAAACGATGATCGCGCTCGTATGGATGTTCGGGCGTGTTCAGAAGATAGCGGCAGAGCTCACCGATATATTGGAACAAAGTGGGCCGATAGCGATGGCAATCGTCCCAGAATTCCGTCGCCGAAAAGTGGCTGCGTACCACCAGCGAACCGCCGCCGAGAAAAGACGGACCAAGCGCGGCGATGCCGCCAGCCGAGTGATAAAGCGGAAGAACGTCGTACATGCGGTCATCGGGGCCGGCATTCACCGCGCCCTGAAACGCGCTCATGATGTGGAGCAGCCGCATATGGCTGATATTCGCCGCCTTGGGCAGACCTGTTGTGCCCGAGGTGTAGATATAGAGTGCCTTGTCGCGGCAGAAGATATCGCTGCGGCTTCCTGCCGACATGGGGGCATCGGATTGCGAACTCAGGATCGCGTCGAGATTCTCACAGCCTGCCCGTGCGCCACCTGTCGTCCAGAGTACCGGACGCGGGTCCAGGCCGGCAAGCGCGGTGGCATAGTTTGCCGCCAGCTCTTCGCCCAGGATCAGGTGCTTGGCGCCCGCGATCTGGATGCAATGCGCCAGGGGCTGGCCGGTCAGATGGGTGTTGATGAGAGCCGCGATCATTCCGCTTTTGATGAGGCCGAGCCACGCCATGACATATTCGGGGCGGTTCTCCATCAGAAGCGAGACCACATCGCCTTTGCGCAAACCAATCGCCAATGCCCAGCGGGCGAAACGATTGGCGCCAGCATCTAGCGCTTCCCAGCTCACGACGCGGTCTTCGTAAAGGATCGCGGGACTGGCGGGACGCTCGCGTGCCCAGCGTTCGGTCCAATCGGCAATGCTACGCCGCGCGTCGGGACGAACGCCGCGCGTCAGCATCAGCGTGCGCGCCACGGCCGCGATATAGGCGGCTTCGCGGTTCACCGCCTCGGATAACCCCATCGGCGAATCGACCCCGCTGACGTAAAGCTGAAAGAGAGAATAGGTTGACGCGTTTGACGGTCAAGCAATATGGAAAACATGTCGGAAACGCTCGATCTTACCGGCTTGAAATGTCCGATGCCCGCGCTTCTCGCGCGGCGCTATCTGATGCGGGCACCCGCAGGCGCGAAGGTGGAGGTGCTCACCGACGATCCGATGGGCGTCATCGATGTGCCCCATATGTGCCGCAGCGAAGGCTTCGAGCTTCTCGATATTCAACGTGAGGGGAGTGTTGCGCGGTTGACGCTGCGAAAGCCGTGAGCCGGCAGCTCAGTCGGTCCGTGAAATTTCGGCCCGTTTCAGGGCGGCCATGGCCGCGGAAAGTCCTTGTACAGGAAGATCGAGCAGCACCATTGGCGGCCCGTCGCCGGAAAGATGACCTGCAGGCTCCTGGCCGCGGAAAGATGCCGCCAATCTGAACCGCTCAGCGTCCATGCCGCCAGGCACTCGGTCGCGGCACAATCCCGCACCTTGGTTTGCGCCATTGCGCCATCGTCGAAACGAAAGCCCACCATGTCGCCCGGCCGCGCGGTCACGGGGAGCCGCAGCATGGCGGCCGGGGTTTGCTTGAGACCGATGAGGCTGAGATTGGTCGCGACGATCACCTGTCCCGGTTTTTCCCCCGTCCGTGGATTTTGCTGCGGTGCCATCATTTCCTGATTGATGCGGCAGGCATTGGCATGAGTTTTCGCCGGCACGGCAGGGTCAGGCGCGGACGTCGTGCTCAAACTGTCCAGCTGGACCGGGCCGGGGACGCAAATCAGCCGCCACTCGCCGAAATTCGCAACCCCCACAAAGCCTGGCGCGATAGCCTTCGCCTCCGGGCCCGCGCCAAACAGCCCAGCGAGCCCTGCGGTCCCTAACACGGTGGCAAGCGTAAGAGCCGCGACGGCGAGGAACGCACCACCGAGAAAAAGGACCGGGCGCCACAAATTTCGCTCTCCCATCGGCGCCAATCATAGGCCGACTGCTTGCGCCACTTCACGTAAAAATATATAAATGACTAGTCAGTTATTTATTTGATATGAGAATGGCCACGCGCCGAACGACAGTGCCTCCCGCCAAGACCAGCCGGCACACAGAGCCGGCGGAGATACCGGGCGGGACGGCACGTTGGCGCAGACGCAAGGATGAACGACCCCAGGAAATCCTAGATGCCGCTCTTGCGGTCTTCGCTGAGAAGGGCTTCGCGGCGGCGCGCATGGATGCCATCGCCGCGCGCGCGCGCGTCTCCAAGGGAACCATCTATCTTTATTTCCCTGGCAAGGAAGCGATCTTCAGAGCGCTCGTCCGGGAAATGCTGGCGCCTGAGCTTGCGCGGTTTTCCGAGCTGGCAGCGGCGCATCGGGGACCTGTCGCGCCGTTCCTGGCGGACATTCTGCGCGCGCTTGGCCACCTCATTGTCACCAGCAATCGCGTGGTGCTGCCAAAAATGGTGATCGCGGAAGCCGGTAATTTTCCGGACTTGGCCCGGATCTACCGCGAAGAAGTCATCGAGCGCGGATTGGCGCTGTTCGGTGGTGTCTTGCACACAGGCATGGCGCGCGGCGAATTCCGGGAACTCTCGATTCCGCATGCGGTGCGTCTGTGTATTGCCCCTCTGCTGCTTGCTGCGATCTGGCGCACCACCTTCTCACGCCTGGATACTGTCCCTTACGACTATGAGGGGCTGTTCGAGGCGCATATCGCAACATTGCTGCGCGGTCTCGCGCGCGAGGAGCCTCCGCAATGAAACGGTCATCGCTTTTGCTCGCTTTGCTTTGTCTCGCCTCCTGCGAAGCTCCTCCAAACGATCATTGGCTTGGCTATGTCGAGGGCGAGATGGCGCTGATCGGCCCCCCCGCAACCCGGTTGGATCACCAGCCTCGACATTGCGCGCGGCAGTCAGGTGAAGGCCGGCGACGCGCTTTTCACGCTGGATGCCGTGCGCGAGCTTGCAGCGCGCGACAACGCCACTGCGCAGATCGCGGGGGCGAAAGAGCAGGCGAGTCAGGCGGCCGCGCAGATCGGACAGGCTGAAGCTCAGCAGACACAGATCGAAGCCGATATCGTCAAGAGCCAGAAAGAGCTTATGCGCCAGCAGGAACTGGTTCGCATCGGCGGTTCTCCGCGGCGCGGTCTGGAAACAGCTCAGGCCGCTTACGACAGCGCGCGCGCCCAGCGCACGCAAGCCGTCGCCTTGCAGACCCAGGCCGCCGCCGCCCGCCGCCAGGCCGAGGCCCAAGCGCGCCAGGGCGAAGCAAACCTCACCACGGCCAAATTCAATCTCTCGGAGCGCAGCGTGCAGGCGCTGGTCTCCGGTCAGGTGCAGGATATTTATTTCCGTCAAGGTGAATATGCCAATGCAGGCACGCCCGTCGTCGCCTTGCTGCCGCCGGAAAATGTTTTCGTGCGCTTCTTCGTGCCGGAGCCGGAAGTCGCCAAATTGATGCTCGGAAACCAGGTGCACATCCGTTGCGACGGTTGCGACGGGGACCTGATCGGCACCATCAGCTTCATCGCCTCGCAAGCGGAATTCACGCCGCCGGTGATCTACAGCGTGGGAAATCGCGAGCGCCTGGTGTTCAAGGCCGAAGCGCGCGTGACGAACGGTCTTCCCCTTCGTCCCGGGCTACCGCTCGAAGTCTGGCCGGTGGAGATCGCTGCGGCCACGGCACCAAACCCGCAACGCTGAGTTTTTACGATGAGCGCGCTCGCCATAGACGTATACGGACTGACCAAGCGTTTCGGCAAGAAGATTGCGGTCGACCATGTCGACATTGCCGTGCCCGAAGGCGAGGTATGGGGCTTTCTCGGACCGAACGGCAGCGGCAAGACGACGACCATCCGCATGCTCTGCGGATTGCTCAAACCCGATGCGGGTACGGGCAAATGCCTCGGCCACGAATTGCTGCGCGAATCCGAAAGCATCAAGCGCGAGATCGGCTACATGACCCAGCGCTTCAGCTTCTGGGAGGATTTGTCCATCCGCGAGAATCTGGAATTCGTCGCGCGGCTCTATGAGATTCCACGGCGCAGGGAAAAAGTGGACGCTACACTTGAACAGCTTGGGCTGACGGCGCGGCAGAACCAGCTCGCGGGCGAATTGTCGGGCGGCTGGAAACAGCGCCTCGCCCTTGCCGCCTGCATGCTGCATGAGCCTCGCCTGCTGCTGCTCGACGAGCCCACGGCTGGCGTCGATCCGCAGGCACGACGGGAATTCTGGGAGCAGATCCATGCCCTCAGTCAGAGCGGCCTCACGGTCCTTGTCAGCACCCATTACATGGACGAAGCCGAGCGCTGCGACCGCATCGT
>DASYEG010000064.1:0-2270 GCA_036499145.1 Micropepsaceae bacterium
TCTGGCGTTGAAAGCCGGGAAAGAAATCTTGCGCCTGCGCTGACGCCGCCTGGCTGGCCAAGGCCGCCGCGCCCGCACCGATCAGAAAATCCCGCCGGTTGGCAAACAGATCGCTCATGGTCCGCATCCTCGATCAGCGCGAGGCGATGATAGCACGCACCGCCGCTTCCGCCGCCAGTACCGCGCCTTCCAGATAACCGGGATGCGCGGGCGCGGCCTCGCTGCCCGCCATGACGGCAAAGTGCGACCAGGCGGCATCGAACCAGGGCGCTGCCGTCACCTCGGGATGCTCGCCAACATCGGCATCCGTGGCGGTAAAACCGTCCGCCGCCCAATCCTTGAAATGGGTTGAAACAGGTTTGCCAGCATCCGCGCCGAACAGGCGCACGAGTTGGGCGAGGCAATGCTGCCGCAGCACGCTCTCCCCGACGCGGCGGCGTGCGTCCGCAGGCACACCGACAAAACCGAACAGGGCCGCACCGTCTTCGCGTTCCGGCATAGCGGAGGCGTCATGGATTTCCACCATCGGGCCGACGCCGCTCTGCGCCGTGCCACTGAGACCGCTCTCGCGCCAGAACGGTTTGGCGTAGACGGCCACGAATTTGGCATGCGGCGCCATCCAGGTCGGCATCGCCCGCCAGCGCGCACCAAATGCGGGCGCAAGCGCGGGCGTGAAAGCAACGTTCTTTTCCAACAGCCGTGGCGGCAGCGCGAACAGAACCGCGCGCGCCTCCACGATCTCGCTTTCATTCTCGGCGTTGCGCACCGTCAGGCGCACGCCGCCCTCGTGCAACGCCGCTGCCGTCACCGTCGAACCCAACCGGATGCAAGCTTGCGGCAGATCGCGCGCCAATGCCGTCACCAGCGCGGCAGTGCCGCCCGCGATGCGGAAGGACGATGCCATCTGGCCGAAGCCTGGATAGCGCGCGGGGGGCGTGTTCGGCGCCTGCTCCACCAGAACATCGCCTTCGGAATATTGTTGAAAGCCCGTCAGGCCCAATTCTTCGATCAGCGCCGCAATGGCAGGCTGCATATCGGGCCAGAACCAAGCGGGCCCCAGATCGAAACCGTCTTCCGACAGAATGCGCCCGCCCAATCGCGTCCGCGCTTCCAGCAGGACGAACGGCATTTGCGCCCTATGCAGCAGCCGCGCCGCATGGAGCCCGCTCAATCCGCCGCCGATAATCGCAACCGGTTCGCGCAATGAAAGCCCATTCCCCTATTAAGGATTTCACGCCGCGCATGCCGCGTGCCGCTGTCATGCGGGTAGCGGCAATCGCCTGCCCCGTCTAGTCTCGCCCTCAAAGACAATACGCAATCGGGAGACGAAGCATGTTGCTCAAAGGAAAGACGGCGCTGATCACGGGTGGTTCCAGCGGCATCGGCCTCACCACCGCCAAGCTGTTCCGCGAAAACGGCGCGCGCGTCGCCATCACCGGCACCGACGCCGCCAAGCTGGAACGCGCGCGGGCCGAGATCGGCGGCGACACCATCGCCATCCGCGCCGATGTGCAGTCGCTCGCCGACCTCACCCGCATGGCCGACGAAACCAAGGCCGCCTTCGGTTCTCTCGACATCTTCTTCGCCAATGCGGGCGCCGCCGCGGCCTCGCCGCTCGGCGGCACCGACGAGGCTGTCTATACCCGGCTGATGGACATCAATGTGAAAGGCGTCTTCTTCTCCGTGCAAGCAGTGGTGCCGCTGATGGGGCGCGGCGGCTCCATCATTCTCAACTCCTCCTGGCTGGACCTGCGCGGCGTGGCCGGACGCGGCATTCTTTCCGCCTCGAAAGCGGCGGTGCGTTCCTTCGCGCGCACCTTCGCCGCCGAACTGGCGCCCAAAGGTATCCGCGTCAATGCCGTGAGCCCTGGCTCCATCGTCACCCCGCTCCATCGCGGCGGGCGGAGCGATGCGGATTTCAACGCCTATGCGGAGATGACATCGAAGATCATTCCCATCGGCCGCATGGGCCAGCCGGAGGATATCGCTAACGCGGCGCTCTATCTCGCCTCCGAGCTTTCCAGCTATGTGCTGGGGGCGGAAATCATCGTGGATGGCGGCCGCGCCGAACTCTGACCTTGGCCGTCAGGCCAGCGCGCCGAGCTGATCTTCCATCAGCGTGGTGGTCCAGGATTCGAGCTGCGGATAATAGGCGCTGTGAGAAAGAAAGTCCGGCGTCCCTTTTTCAAATAACAATTTCCCAATGCGCCGCGGCGTTCGTATAACCGCGCGCCGGATACATGCTTCCTTAACCGCGGCCCGCAAAAACG
>DASYEG010000065.1:0-5336 GCA_036499145.1 Micropepsaceae bacterium
CCCATTCCTCCTTGGAACGAATGAGCTTGTCCTTGATCTGGCCAAGAAGGCTTGGCTTACCGGGGTTGTCGCCGTTCATGCGGATGGGTATCTTAGTCAATGATGGCTAGAGCGCCAAATGTGCGTTCCATACCTCTACAATTCACCTGCGTGGTATTGCCGTGAGACGCATTCGCGTTGCCATTGCTGGCATCCTCATCGCTCTGGCAACCCGCGCGCTCGCGGCAGACGCGCCTCCCGCCCATCAGGACATTCAGATCGTACTGAGCAATTTCAGCTTCATGCCAAATATCCTGCACCTGCAGCGGAATATTCCCACCACGCTGCATCTGATGAACAGCGCCTCGGGCGGACACGCCTTCTCCGCGCCTGAACTTTTTGCCGCGGTCACGGTGGCGCCCGAGGACAAGGGAAAAATCATGGCCGGAAAAATCGAGGTGCCCGCAGGGCAGATTGTGGATATCACCGTCACACCCACAAACCTTGGGACCTATCCCATCGTCTGTACGCATTTTTTGCATCAGTCCTTCGGAATGCGCGGCCAGGCGACGATCGAATAGCTTTCTCTTCGTCCGGTGTTCAGCGGGTGGCGGGAGGCATGACTCCGTCCGCAGTCAATTTGCCGCGGCCCGCCGGACCGGTCAGCAGTGCAACGAAATCACCGGCCGCCGACGGTATGTCGTTGCGATGCCAAAGCGAAAAATCCGTGACCAATGCGAATTCCGTGGGAAACGGTCCCGCCATGGCCTCGGGATCACCCTGCAGGATCTCACTGGATTGCGATACGCCCAGATCGACTTTCTTGTCGAGAACGAGATGCACGGTTTCAATGCCGTCATTGGCAAAGATGATCTTCGGAAGGAGTTCGTCCTTCACGCCAAGGGCTTCGATCACTTTCATGAAATGCGTGCCCACTGTTGCTCCGCGTGCCGGATCCGAAACGGCGATTCGTTTGGCGGCGAGTAACGCGGCCTTCAATTTTTCCGGGCTGGAGACATCGGGTTTTTTAGACCCTGGAGCCACCGCCACGCCTGCGACGGTACTGCCCAAGAGACTAGTGGTTCCATCCCGAAGCACGCCCGCGCTTTCGGCGCGCTGTATCAGCACCGGATTGGTGATCAGCAACACCGCGTCGGGATCGGCATGAAATCTCTGCTCCGTGGCGCCAGCCGTATCGAAGATCAGGGTCACTTTGTTGCCGCTCGCTTTTTCGTAATCGGCGGCGATAGCGGTAAGAGGAGCCTTCATCACGGCCGCAGCGTAGATTTTCACGGTTTCGCCCTTTACAGGTTGCGCGGTCCCAGCCTCCACGGTCAGCGCTGAAACAAGCAAAAAAGCGCCCAACATCCGTATATTCATACGTGCTCTCCCTCTAACCGAACCGAACAGCGTGAGCATGCGTCCTGGCGAGGTTGGGGTCCAGGCCAACGATCGAGTCGGCGGCATGGCCGACAGGAAGCGCAACGCGATACAGCGACAAAATGCGCCATCTGCGTGCTTTCCGGCCACCGCCGGCAATTGTATTCTTTCGCCAGTTCGGCAACACCTCGCCCCCGGCGAACCTCAGCCGGATTTGAAACGGAAGATTTCGATGCGTGCAGCGCGGGCGTTCGCCTCACTGATCCTGACGTTTGCCGCCATTCCCGCTCTTGCGGATGCCGGTACGGCCATACCGGACCTCTCTGGCACGTGGGGCCGCAACGCTTTTAACTTCGAACCGCCACCGTCGGGGCCGGGACCGATCGCCAATCTGAGGCGCGTCGGAAAGGATGCCAGCGTCCAGACTACGGGCGGCGGCGACCCTATCCCGCTGGTCGGCGATTACAGGAACCCGATACTCAAGCCGCATGCTGCGGAAGTCGTAAAGCGCATGGGCGAAGCTTCGGCGAGCGGCCACGACATCCTCGATCCGTCGAACCAATGCGCGACCTATTCGCCACCCTATGTCCTCGCCATGCAGCAGCGCGTAACGGTTATGCAGACGAAGAACGAGGTGACCCTCATTTATAGCCAGGACGACCAGGTCCGCCACGTACGCTTGAACGAAGCCCATCCCGCCCATCCTGAGCCCTCACCGATGGGCCATTCCATTGGGCACTATGAAGGGGACACGCTTGTCGTCGACACCGTCGGCATCGAGGTCAAACCTCACACCGTGGTCGACCGCTTCGGTACCCCGCAAAGCGAAGCCATGCATGTAGTCGAGCGCTATCGCCTGATCGATGCGGAAGACGCGCGCGCGGCCCAGGAACGTCACGAACAAGCCGCGGGCCGCCTTGGCGGCAAGCAAGGAAACACGTCCTTCGTCCCCGGCTCTAAGAAGGGCTTGCAAATTCAGGCGACGATCGACGACCCGAACATTTACGCCACGCAATGGTCGGGGAACATCACCTACCGGCTGACGCAGGATCCTTGGGAAGAACGGATTTGCGCAGAGAACGCATCCCTTGGCCACCCCGAAGGGATCGAGCATCCGCCGACCGCGGACAGACCGGACTTCTGATCGGCGATACGCTTGCGCCTAACCCTTGGCGCGCATCAGGCGCGCCTTGTCCCGGGCCCAGTCGCGGGATTTTTCGGTCTGGCGCTTGTCGTGCTGTTTTTTTCCTTTCGCCAGGCCAAGCTCGATCTTGGCGATGCCTCTCGGGTTGAAATAGACCCTGAGCGGAACGAGCGTCATGCCTTCACGCTGCACGGCCACGCTGAGCTTTCGCGCTTCAGCCTTGCGCAACAGCAGCTTGCGCACGCGGCGCGGCTCATGATTGAAGCGATTGGCCTCTGTGTATTCGGGGATGTAGGAATTGAACAGGAAGATCTCGCCATCCTTCGTCTGGGCGTGGGATTCCGCGATGTTTCCTTTGCCGCCGCGCAGGCTCTTCACCTCGCTGCCCATCAGCATGATTCCCGCTTCGAGCGTCGATTCGATGAAGTAGAGATGACGCGCTTTGCGATTGTCCGCGACGACCTTGTGATCGGCGTCTTTCTTTCTTGCCATGTCAGCCGTTCAACAGCCCGGCCGCCGCCATTGCGGCTCGCACGGTCTCGCGACCCTGGGCGGTCAACGGCACAATGGGAAGCCGGACTTCGGGATCGCAAAGATCCAGCAGCGACGCGGCAAATTTCGTGGGCGCCGGGCTCGCTTCGCAGAAGAGACCGTCATGCAGCGCCATCAACCGGTCCTGATAGGTAAGCGCCTTGGCATAGTCGCCGGCAGCACAGGCGTTCTGGAAGTCCGCGCAAAGCTTGGGCGCGACATTGGAGGAGACCGAAATACAACCACGCCCGCCATGGGCCATGAAGCCCAGTGCCGTTCCGTCATCGCCCGAAAGCCGGATGAAACTCTTGGGCAGCGCGGAGCGGTCACGGCTCGCGCGTGCCAAATTGCCCGTCGCATCCTTCACTCCGACGATATTCGCAATCCCGGCAAGACGCGCCATCGTCTCAGTCGAGATCTCGACGATGCTGCGTCCGGGAATGTTGTAGAGCACAATCGGAATGTCCACCGCCTCGGCAATGCTGGCGAAGTGGCGATAAATCCCTTCCTGCGTGGGCTTGTTGTAATAAGGCGTGACCGACAGCGCGGCATTCGCCCCGACGTCCTTGGCGTGGCGGGCCAGTTCGATGGCCTCGCGCGTGGAATTGGAACCCGCGCCCGCGATGACGGGTACGCGCCCGCGCGCGGTGGCGGCGCAAAGCTCGACCACACGCATATGTTCCTTATGGCTCAGGGTGGGCGATTCTCCCGTCGTGCCCACCGGGACCAGGCCGTGGGTTCCCTCGGCGATTTGCCACTCGACTAGACGGCAGAAGGCATCCTCGTCGAGTGCGCCATTGCGGAACGGCGTGATCAGCGCCGTGATGGAACCCTTGATGCGATCGATGCCGGCCATATCCCAATCCCGAAAATTAGCGCCCGACTTTAACCTTCGCGTAAGCACGGCGCAAAGATTTACCTTTGCCTGCGGTCGATTCACAAAATCGGGAAGAGTGTGGTCAGACATGCATAGCATTGTTATGCTTGTTTCATTCAGCTCCGTTGGCGGGGATTCGACGAGTTCAAGATGCGATTTGCGCGCAGGTCACCGGCTGCGACAGGGCGGATTGTCACCGCCGTCCTGACGCTCGGGCTCGCGATCGTTCCTCCGGCTTCCAACGTGCTCGCCCAGTCCGAAGAATCGTCGGTGCCTGCGGCCGCGCCCGAAGCGCAGACGCCTTTCAAAGCTGAGCCTTCCGGTGATTCGAGCGCCGTGTTCGATGCGCCCGGCATGCCCGGCGTGCGCATGATGGCTCCGATTCCGGACAGGCTGGAGCCTGCCTCCCGCTCACCCGGTATCGTGGCGGCGCCCGCCACCAAAACGGACGGCAACGACCGCGTGATTCTTTCCCAGGCCCAGGCCCAGCAGGCCCAGGCCCAGGCCCAGCAGACCCAGGCGCAGCAGGCTCTGGCCCAGGCTCTGGCGGCTGGCCATGATTGGGGCCGCGCCCGTCTTCTGGCCGCCCAAACCGCGAACCCGATCGTCAAATCGATCGTGGAATGGCGCTACCTGCTCGACGAGATGAGCGGCGCGAGTTTCGATTCCATCAATGCGTTCCTCAATGCCCATCCGAACTGGCCACGGTACGACGCGCTTCTTATTCGCGCCGAAAAGGCGATGCCGGATATGGACCCGCGCGATGTGATCGGCTGGTATGTCAATCGCCAGCCTCTCTCGGGCTTTGGCTACATTCGGCTGGGTTCTGCTCTGATGGATAGCGGCAAGCGCGCCGAAGGCAGTGCCCTCATTCGCAAAGGTTGGATCGATTTCACGTTCGCGCCGTTCGACGAAAAAGCGATTATCGCGGCGCATGGCGATGTTCTCGGAGCCCCTGAGCAAAAAGCCCGTCTCCTAAAACTGCTCGGGCACGAGGACATTGGCGGCGCCAAACGGCAAATGCAACGCGTCGACTCCGATACGCGCCGCTTGGGCAATGCGTTGCTGCAGATCAAAGCAAATCCCGCGACGGTCAAACAGGTTCTGACTTCGTTTCCCGTTTCCGCGCGAAACGCTCCGGAATTATTGCTCGAGGCAGCCCGTGCGCTTCGCCGCCGCAATCAGGATGAGGCGGCTTGGGACCTGATGGCGCAGGCGCCTACAGACAAGGAGAACATGGCGGTCGCCGAGCGCTGGTCCTCCGAACGTCAGATCATGGCGCGCGACGCGCTGAAGGCTGGCAAGGTCGAACTCGCCTATCAATTCGCCTCTACCCCGGAACTCGGCCCGGATTCGGGCGCCGCCTTCATGGACGCCGAATTCCTCGCCGGATGGATCGCACTGCGCAATCTGCACAAACCCGAA
>DASYEG010000066.1:0-14281 GCA_036499145.1 Micropepsaceae bacterium
CGCTCTTGCGGCTCTTCGGCATCAACGGTTCAAGGAGCGTCCATTCCTCATCGGATAAATCAAATCGCATGATCCACCTCCCATCACGGTGAATCACTGTTCGTCAAAATTTTCAACGACCTATGTGGGTACAGACCCTAGGCCTTCTTCGGTACGCGGCGGATTTCGGTGTTCATCGTGACATCGTTGCGCCTCTGTTGCGCGATGATGTCGCCCGTCACCCAATAGTCGCTTTTGACCGCGCGCTCGGCCATCACGTCGAAGCGCTCGTCCCATTCGCCGAGCGATGTCCCGAACCACGGCGCCTGCGGCTTGAGCGGAGGAAGCCCCAGCTCCTCCCAGATTTTCCGTGCATTCTCCATATATTCGCGCTTGGGCAACGATATCGGTGGAAACGGTTCCTTCAGCGTCGCGTCGAACAGCACGGAGGCATCCTCGCCATCATTGCGAAGGCTCCGCGGGCCGTGGCCCTGATCGCGATGCTTCAGGATTTCGACGTCGAGAGCCGGATTGCAACGATACGAAAGCGCCCACCACACCGCATCCATGTTCTGCGGATCGATATCCTCGTCCAGCGCGATGACATATTTTCCGACGGCGCGATGCTGCGCGCAAAGCCCATACATCGCACGCCAGACTTCCTGACGCGGCGTGCCTTTTTCAACGTGCAGCATGCACAACTTGCGCAGATTGGTCAGCGGCTCGTGCAGCGCGACGCGTTTGACGAATTTCATTCCGAGCGCGTGCAGGCCCTGGAGCAGTAGCGGCTCGAGCGACACGCGCTTGATCAGGCTCGACTCGCTCGGCGTCACCTGGCTGATGATAGAGGTGAGTACGGCATCCTTGCGCCGCGTGATCGCGGTCACATCCATGAAGGCATTGTATTCCTGCAGGTTGACGTGGCCATGGGATTCGCCGAACGGGGCTTCGGGCTCCAGCCATTCGGTGTCGATATAGCCTTCGATGACGATTTCCGCTTCGGCGGGCACCATCAGATCGACGGTCACCGCCTTGACGACATTGATCGGCGCGCCGACAAGGCCGCCGGCGACATCCAGTTCGTCGAGCGATTCGGAAATCTTCTGGGTCGAGACGAATGTCACCGCGGGCGGCGCACCGAGGACAACGGCGGCAGGCATTTTTTCCCCGCGCTTCTTGTATTTCAGCCAATGCTGATAGATGCCGGGCCGAAGCTCCAGCGACGGATTCATGCCCAATCTGCGTGGCGTTTTCACCTGGCCGCGGTAATTGCCCATGTTCTGGACGCCGGTCTCCGGATCCTTGGTGATGTATTGCGACAATGTCGTGTAGGGCGCGTTGTCCCAACCCGGCGTCGAGATAGGCACCGGAATTCCATCCAGCCCCAGGCCCTCCTTGTTCAGTTCATCGCCGGTGATCACGATCTCATGGCAGGGCGCGTTCGTGACCACGCGCGGCGCGATCGGCGCCGCCGTCGCGCGCGCCCATGTCGCTTCGATTTTGTCGAGATCGCAACCGAGCCCGATGCGGTAGATCTCACGATTTGCCGCGAGCCCGCCGACAATGACCGGAATATCATAGTGCTTGCCTTTGCTGTCGATCACATTGGTGAACAGGAAGGCTTTGCGCTCGTCTTCGGGGATGCCGCCGCGAAACTGCCAGCGCACCAGCGGATGCATCTCCGTGTCCTTGTTGATCGGCCTGGTCACGCGGATGAGCTGGCCGGCTTTCTCCAGCGCTGCGATGTGATCGTGCAGATCGGGATAGGTGCGGGGATTGGCCTTGGCCGTGCTCATGCGACGCCTCCTTCGACTGAGGTTCTCATGCGCCGAAGGCGCACGCGAAATCAAGCCCGCTTTACGAAGGATTGTTCCGGCGTCTCCCAACCGGCACGCTGGCGTTCAGGCGATGATCGCGGCGGCTGGCCATAGGGTGCGCGACGCGGGAAACCGCAACCGGACCATCGTGCCTTGGCTGGGTGCGCTCTCGATCGCTATTTCACCGCCATGCTGCTCGGTCAGCACCTTCACCAGCGACAGGCCGAGGCCGGTTCCTTCCACGTTGCGGGTGAAGGGCGAGGCAATCTGACGGAATGGCTCCAGAGCCACGGGGATCGACTCCGGCGCCATGCCGATGCCCGTGTCCCGCACGCTGAGCAGGAATTCGCCTTCGCGTCCGATTTCGGCCGCTACCTCGACATCGCCTCCGGCCAGGGTGAACTTGATCGCGTTCGTCAGGAGATTGAGAATCACCTGCTTGACGCGCAAAGCGTCGGCATGCAGTGCGGGCAGATCGGGTGCGGCGCGTACGGCCACCTGCACGCTTTGCTCCCGCGCGCGCTCAGAGGTCAAGCGTACGCAATCGGCGATGAGTGTAGCGACATCGATGGCTTCCAGATGAAGGTCGAGCTTTCCTGCCTCGGCTTTGGACAGATCGAGAATATCGTTGATCAGCGCCAGCAGATGCCGTCCAGCGCCATGAATATCGCAAGCGTATTCGCGATAGCGGTCCGCGCCCAGAGGTCCGTACATTTGAGCCGCGAGGATTTCCGAGAAACCGATGATGGCATTCAATGGTGTACGAAGCTCGTGGCTCATGAGAGCGAGAAAATGGCTCTTGGTCTTGCTCGCGTCGGTCGCGATCAAGAGAGCGGATTTCAGCTCGTTTTCGCGCGCTCCCAGGATCTCCATCTTGCACCGGACCAGGGCTTCGCTGGTGCCTATCCCGAGATAGCGTCCGGCTCGTGTCACCACAAAGCATTCGCGCAGCGCGTCCGGATATTCCAGAGTGAGAGTCGTCGCCAAATCCAATACGGAGACGTTTTCGTCGATGATCAGCGGCCTGGCGTTCGCCAGTTTCATGATCGAGCATTTGCCGTAAAGTTCTGGCGCGAAGCGTTGCGCATAGCGCGCCAGAAAGCGAAGCCGATTTGCGATGCCGATCACGCGATTTTCGTTATCGACCACGGCGGCGGCGGGCTGTGTGCTGTTCGCGGTGAACCAATCGAAGACTTCGGAACATGTTTTGCTGGTGTGAACGATCGGCATGGGCGAAGCGAGCGCGCCGGCAGTCCACATTCGCACAAGGGAATTCGCGTTGGGAAAATCTTCGGATGTATTCACGAAATCATATCCGCGGAGGGCAGAAGTGCTCGGGCGGTTATCCAATAGTGGCGTTATCTAGCGGTTAACGATGACGCTTGTTCGCGGAAACCGCTTGCTTTTTCGCATGAACTTTTTGTGGCGGAGCTATGAACCGCCGGCAGACGTCGAACGCGGCGCTCAATCGCCTCCGGGCATCATGGCCGCACAGCCACCATCCACGAAAAGTTCGGTGCCGGCGATGAAATCCGAATCGTCCGAGACCAGGAACAGCATGGCGCGCGCCAGATCGATGGGTTCGCCCGGGCGGTTGCGCAGATTGAGGACTTTACGGTCGGGATTGAACGCATCCTTGCCGACCGGCGAGCCGATCTTGTTCGGCACGACGCAGTTCACGCGGATGTTGTGAGGCGCAAGCTGGATCGCGAGCGAACGGGTGAGGTTGATCACACCGGCTTTGGCCGTCGTATAGGCGATGGCCCGCCCGCGCCCGTAATGCCCCGAGGTCGAGCTGACATTGACGATGCGGCCTCCGCGCCCGCCTTCGATCATGGCTTTCGCCGCATATTTGCTGAACAGCATGGGGGCGGTCAGGCAGACCGCGATGACGCGGTCCCACTCGGCCTTGGTGATGTCGAAGAGATGCTTGTTGTCCGAAACCGCCACATTGTTGACGAGCATGTCAACCCGGCCCCAATCGGCCGCCACGGCTGTCACGGTCGCGATGATCTGGTCTTCCTGCGACACATCGCAGATATAGGTTTTGGCCTTGCCCCCCGCCGCTGTGATCGCGTCCGTGACATGATCGGCGCGGCCGGCGTCCATGTCGACCACGGCAATGGCGGCCCCTTCCTTGGCGAACAGCTTGGCCGTCTCTTCTCCGATATTGCGTCCTGCGCCCGTCACGATGGCGACCTGTCCGGTTAATTTCATATGCGCTCTCTCGCGTTTTGCAACGCGCTAGCGATAGCTTTCTTGGACGGCTTCAGCAATGCCGGCGCGGACCTGCGGTCTCAGGGCAGACTGCAAATCCGCGAGAACAGCGCAATAAGCTCGCCTTGGCGCCGCGTGCGCGTCTTCAACAGCATTGCGGCAATCTGTGTGCGGACCGTGGTGATCTTGGCATTGCGCATCTCGGCGATACGCTCGATATCCGCGCCCGATACGAGGGCTGCCGCGATCGCGGTCTCGGCGGCTGAGAGGCGGAACAACTGCCGCAGTGTGCTCGCGAAGATATCGTTGGCCGGTTCGCACTTCTGCACGAAGACGATGACCTCCTTTCTTGCCGCCTGCTCGTCGTCGAGAAACGGAATCGCGGTGACGAGATTCGGCCGCTGATTGCGCGCGTCATTCATCATGAGCGTGCGGCGTTCGCCGCTGGCGCAGGCACTGGTGATCGCGCTTCGCAAACGGACATCGTCGTTCGGATGCATCGCGCAGAGCGTCTCGCCCGCCTGCTTGAAATAGTCTCCGTCCTTGAGGGCGGCGATGCCCGCGGCGTTGCTGTATCTAAGGTCCGCATTGCTCTCCACGAGGAAAGCGGGCAGCCGCATATGATCCAAAATCGCGGACGCCACGCGCCCGTCCGGCGCCAATTGTTTCGGCTCCAACATTCCCAACTCTCCAATCTCTCAGGCGGTTGCCCTCTGCGCGGACCGCAACCGAGCCAATAGCACTACAACTATAAGTTGTAAACGTAATAAATAGCACCTAATGCGTTTCTGACGGCTTTGCGGGGGTTGTTTGGTGCTGAAGGCGCGAGCTCAGCCCGGCAGCGTCAGTTCAATTCCAGCAATTCCCGGAAATAGGCGATTGTGATCGTCAAACCTTCGTCGAGCGCGATTTTCGGAGTCCAATCCAGCGTCTTGCGCGCCAGCGCAATGTCGGGTTGCCGCTGCCGGGGATCGTCTGTCGGCAACGGCCGAATCTCGATCCGGGAACGTGTGCCCGTCATGCGAATGATTTTTTCGGCAAGTTCCCGGACGCTGAATTCCGTGGGATTGCCGAGATTGACCGGGCCGGTCAGTTCCGGGGGCGTGTTCATCAGCTTGATCAGCCCATCCACGAGATCGTCCACATAGCAGAAACAGCGGGTCTGGCTGCCGTCACCGAACAGCGTGATCGCTTCGCCCTTTAGCGCCTGTACGATGAAATTGGAAACCACCCGTCCGTCATTGGGATGCATCCGCGGGCCATAGGTGTTGAAGATGCGAGCGATCTTGATGGGGAGCCGATGCTGCCGGTGATAGTCGAAGAACAGCGTCTCGGCGCAGCGTTTACCTTCGTCGTAGCAGGAGCGCGGCCCGATGGGATTCACATTGCCCCAGTAAGATTCGGGCTGCGGGTGAACCGACGGATCGCCGTAGACTTCGCTGGTGGAGGCCTGGAGGATGCGTGCTTTCAGCCTTTTGGCGAGCCCGAGCATGTTGATGGCCCCGTGCACGCTGGTCTTTGTCGTCTGGACCGGGTCGCGCTGGTAATGGATTGGCGATGCCGGACAAGCAAGATTGTAGATTTCATCGACCTCGACATAGAGCGGAAATGTCACATCATGGCGGATGAATTCGAAACGCGGGTTGGGCAGAAGTTTTGCGACATTGCGCCGCGAGCCGGTGTACATATTGTCTACGCAGATCACGTCATGGCCCTGGGCCACAAGCTTTTCGCACAGGAACGAGCCTATGAAGCCTGCGCCACCCGTGACGAGAATGCGTTTGGAATCGTGCATGTCCTGAATGGTCCATCCTCGGATGTTTTTTCGGTCTGTTGCCGCCTGCGGCAAGTCCTATGATAGGAGCGGGTTCGGAGGAAGACCATGCGCATTCGCTTTGACAAGTTTGTCTATTCCGCGGCCATTGGGCTTCTGGCGGCAATGGGTCCTGCGCGCGCCGCCGCAAACGACGAGGTTCCCACAGCGCTGATGTCCGCGGCGGAATGCATGGTGAGGACTTTGAAAGCCATGCCCGGCGTCACAGAGGTGCAAATCCGTGTGTCGGCGGGACAGGGCGGCGCCTATCCCGTTTTGCAATATCGTTTCGCCGATGCTTTCGGAGGACGCCGTTTCACCGAAGTGAGTCTGTTCGAAATCGTGGGCGCTGCCGACCCCTTTGTGTTCGACAAAGCGGACATCGATGAAGATGTGGTGGCCGAGCGGCTGCTGCCCGTATGGAAGGCCAGATGCCATTCGGGGTTCGGTTACATCACCAGCCAGCCGCAATGAGGAAGGATCTTACGGATACGGACGAGCCTGTGCCCATCCAATTTCCACCGAGACAGAACGGCGTATCCGCGCGATAGATTGTGGGAGGCGACTGTGATCCGAAAGCTAAAATCGGGCGAATACCGCCTCTATTCTCGTAAGAAAAATCCCAAGACCGGCAAGCGCCGGAATTTGGGCACGTTCAAGACGCGTTCCGCGGCGGAAAAACACGAACGCGCGGTGCAATTTTTCAAACGAGGCGGCGCATGACGAAAGCCACATCGGAAATCGAACGTGACGGCTCGCCGTTCTGGCGATTCTCCTTGCGTTTCTATGCCCGCGCCAAGATGTCGGCGGCGTGTCTGGTACTGCAGGACGAAGCGGGGGTGGATGTGAATTTGCTGCTGTTTCTTCTGTTTCTTGCGGAGCATCAGCGTCAGCTCGGCGCCGCGGATGTCGCCAGGCTGGACGCCGCGGTTCACGATTGGCGCGATAGCGTGGTGAAGCCGCTTCGCGCGCTCAGACGCGCGCTGAAAACCGGGGTCGGAGAAATTTCCGTGACGATTAGCGAAACCTTTCGTGGACAGATAAAACGTCTGGAACTGGATTCCGAGCACATCGAGCAATCGGTGCTGGAACGCTTCAATGCCGCGGAATTGGGCGCACCAGCCGTGTCCCGCATGGCGGCGGCTGAAACGAATATCGCGTCCTATGAAATCCATCTCGGACGTTTTCCCGGCGAGGCCAAAGCGAACATCCTGTCGGGTTTCGCCGAATTCGGACCGCATCATCCGGCAAATTGATTGCCTTTAGGCCCGCCGTTTAAACGAATTTTAGCTCCCATAATTTATACCGGCCTTTCAAAGGCCTGCCCTCATTTTCCGCGGCGGTTGTGAACACCCGCCTTGAAGGCCTGCGGCGCAACGCAATGGCACAGGTGAATCATGGGGATAGACATGGGAAATTCCGATCTGATCGTGGGAGAGGCCGTGCCGCCGCGCACGATGCGCGAGCAACTGAAAAACCCTGCCCGGAAAAAAAGCGCCGCGCGCGTTGCGCCCGATGAGCGGGCGAAAGAAACCGCTTCCGATACGAAAGACGCCCCCACCGATGTGATCGCGCGTCTGGAGCGGCGCCTTGCCGGCCTCGAGAAGACGATTGCCAATATCGCCAATGTCGTCGAACGCCACGAGATCACGCTGCGCGAACGCGAAGAAGCCCTGGCCTCCGTGGCGCAAAGCGTGGTTGCCCTTCGCAGCCAGATGGAGCAGTCCGAGAAACAGCACGCGGCAGAAACCGCGGAATTGCACGCGGCTCTCGCGCAAGCCGGCACGCGGTTGAATGCGTTGGAAGCCGCCAAAGCCGCAACCCCGGCGCCGGCGGCTGCTATTCCCGGATCGGCCATCGAAGCAGCTCCTTGCGCTCCGCCGATCGTGTGGGCGGGAGAAAACGGCAACCCGGCCGCCGCTGCCGCGACGCGCGCGCCGCAAGTTTCCGCGACCGGCACCAAGGATACGCAAGTTCCGTCCTACCTTTCGGCCGCGCGCAGCGCCGCCAATCATGGGACAGGCGTGGTGGACAAGAAGGCGGCCGTGGGCGCGCGCCGCATCGGCCGTACCCAATTGATGGTGTTCGGCTGTGTCGCACCGCTGGTGCTGCTCGCAACGGGTGCATTCGTCCTGAACCATCACCCCGTGACGGCTGAACCGGTGCCCGCGAAGACCGCTTTCGTGCCACCGCCGGAAGCGCCTTTGCCGCCGCCGCCGCAAATCATCATCGCCCCGCCATCGGACCCGACCGCGGAGGAACTCGCGAATTCTGCCTCTCTCGATGCGCTGCAGCAGAAGGCCAAGACCGGCGATGCCGATGCGGAGCGGGACATCGGACTGAAATATCTCGCAGGCGACACTATCCCCGTGAACGAAGAAGAAGCCGCGCGCTGGCTCCTGCGCGCCTCCTATCGCGGTGAACCGTCGGCCGAATATTGGCTGGGCACGCTCTACTCGCGCGGACGCGGCGTTCCCGCCGATCTGCCACAGGCCAATCATTGGTACGGCGCGTCGGCCAAGCAGGGCAATCCGTATGCCATGTACCGGTTGGGAATCGCCAATTTCGAGGGCCTCGGGATGGACAGTAATGCCGAGCAGGCCGCGCACTGGTTCACCCAGGCCGCCGAGATGGGCTTGATAGATTCCCAATTCGATCTTGCGGTGCTGTATGAGCGCGGCATGGGCGTGATGCAGAGCCTGCCCGACGCATACAAATGGTACACGGTCGCGGCGACCCAGGGCGACAAGGAAGCCGGCGAGCGCGCGGCCCAGTTGGCCAAGGCGTTGAAGCCCGCGGAGCTAGCGGACGCCACGCGCGCCTCCGCGGAGTTCAAACCGGAATTGCCTGCGGCAGTTGCCGCCCCGAAATAAAGACGGGTCTTAACGGTCATCGAAAAGGCGGGTGGCGTCAGCGCCATCCGCCTTTTTCTTTTTGCGCGTTGTCCAGCCATCGCGGAGTGCTAAACTAGAGAGACGAATTTCGCAGCGAGCGAGGATCATGCCATGAGGCCATTTCTCATTGCCACCAGTCTCGTTGCGCTTTTGATTGTTGCGGCCTCCGGTCAAGAACAAAAGAAAACATCAGGAGCGAAAATCCCAGCGCTCGCATCGAGCGATTTCGGGTGGCAGACCAATTTCGAGGATTGGCAAGACCCGCCGCCAGGCTATGGGCATGGTCCAATGAAGAACGATCCGGCCTATCCCTTCGTCAACAATTCGGTCGTCGATGCTCCCGAAAACGACTTGGCAAAGAGCCAGGACAAGAACTTCATCAACATCAATGGAAGGCAACCGACTGTCCGCATCGCCAACAGCAAGGACCCCATCCTGAAGCCGTGGGCCGCGGCCGCTGTGAAGGCGACCAATGATGAGATCCTCCAAGGCAAGCGGCAGGTCTCTTTCGTGGCGCAATCGCGTTGTTGGCCGGGTGGCGTTCCCGGTCAGCTCATTTATCCGTTTGAACCGCTCTACTTCATCCAGATGCCGAAGGAAGTGTGGATGATATGGCAGCGCGACCACATGATCCGCCGTATCTATCTCACCGGCAAACACTCGGCCGATCTCAAGCCGTCATGGTTTGGCGAATCCATTGGTCATTATGAGAACGGCGATACGCTGGTTGTGGATACTGTCGGCCTTTCCGCGAACAAGCTCAGCTATATCGACAATTTCCGCACGCCCCATTCCGAAAAGCTGCACGTCGTGGAGCGCTTCAGGATCAGCCCGGACAACAACACCCTTACCGCCATCGCGCGCGCCGAAGATTCCGACGCCTATAACGCGCCGATCACCATGATGCGGCAATGGTTCAAGGTAAACGAGCCAATAGCGGAAACGGTCTGCGCCGAAAATAATGACGACCACTTCCACCAAAATCTCTACCCAATCCCGGAAGCCGAAAATCCCGATTTCTGAATAGCATTGAGCGTGCCGTCTTCTATTCCGCCGAGCATACATCGGGCATTGGCTGCCGCGTGATCGCCGCGCGGTGACGCCGACGCGAAATCGCGGAGAGCGGTCATAAAGAAAGGGGCAGCGTGTGCTGCCCCTTCTCCCGCCCCCATCAAGCGATGCGTTTTATTCGGTGACGATTGCCAGGTCGGCATGGCCCAGCGCATGGGCCTGGTCGACCGCGGCATTGGCTTGGCGAATGTTGAGGAACGGTCCGATCCGGACGCGATAGACAGCATGGCCATCGACCGTGCCGCTCATGACGCGCGCACCCATGCTGTCGAGGTTCGAAGCCGACTTGACCGCGCGCTCTTCGGTCGGAAAGGACCCGGCCTGAACATAGAAGGAACTGCTGGATGCGGGTGTGCGTGCCGCTGCCGTTATCAGCCTCGGCGCAGGACCGGCCGGTGTCGCGTTGTTGGGCGCGGGCGCCGCGGCGGGAGCTGCCGCCACTTTGGGCGCTGGCGTTGAAGCGTTTACGCTTTTGGGAGCCGGAGTTGCTGTGGCTGCGGCTTTCGGCGCGGGCGCCTGTACGGCTTTTTTCTCCGGCACTGAGGCCAATTCGGGTTTCGCGGGCAGTTCATGCGGCGCGGGCGCCGCTGCGGTTTCCTTGGGAAGTGCCTGCATGCGCACGCTGGGATCGGATTTGAGCGCCTCGACCGCGCTCGGCTCCGGCTTCACCGCCGGTGTGGGCATCTGCGTCTCCAGAGTCGTGGTCACGACGGGGGCCGGAACGGGCAGCGGAGCCACTGCGGTTGGGATCGCCGGCATAGCAGACGCGGGCGGGGTGACGGATGCCATCTGAACGGGCGCGGGCGTCGCAGTGGGTGCAGGCGCGGGCGTGGCGGCGGCCATGGCTTTGGGGGGTTGTGCCGCTTTCAGGCTCTGCACCAAAGCGAGATTCTGCGCGATGCGCGCATCGTCGGGCGAACCGGGCATCGCCTGACGCAGCAATTGCTCCGCGCCATCCAGATCGCCCGATTGCATATGGGACAGCGCGCTATTGTTGAGCACCGAAGCCTCGCCCGGCTTCAGCGTGAGGGCGCGCGCGTAGAATGTTTGCGCCGCCTGATAATTGCCTTTCTGATCGAGCGCCACACCTTCGGCGGAGTACAACGACCAATCGCCGGGGTCCAGCTGCGTGGCCCTTTCGAGGAATGCGAGCGCGTCGTCGCTGCGTCCCTCTGCGGCAAGCGCCTTGCCATATTCGCCCAGGACATGCGCATCGTCGGGAGTGACAAGCACGAGCTGGCTCAGGATTTTGGTCGCACCGGCCAGGTCGCCATTTTTGCGCGCGGCTTGCGCGGAGCGGATAGCACTTTCGAGATCTGTGGGCAGTGCGCTCGGTTGTTTGGCGTCGGTTGCCTGTTTGGCTTTGGCCATTGGCGCGGGCGTCGTAGCCGTCGACAGCGGATTGATCGCGCAGCCTCCAAGCGGCAAAAGCAGAACGGCAATTCCGAGCAGATCCGTGCGTTTCACGATTCGACACTCCTTTTTGATCCGCATGGGCGGAAAAATTCCATTCGGGCGCCGCGCGCAATTCTTCGCACCCGTACCCAGATGGTCCACAGCATGGAGGAACGTCGTCAAGAAAGGCTTAAGCCACGGCAGGAATGGTCGAAAAATGCGTTCGGCCGCGGCCATGGCGCTGTTGCCGCCTGGGCGGCTTGGGCTATGGTCCCGTCGCCAAGTAGAAGAGTGTCGCCATGACGATTTCGGTGCCGGAGGCCGGGCGGACCGCCCAACAGAAGTCAAAAATCGCCAAGGATTTTCAGGAACATCTGGCAGCCCTGGAGGCTCGCGGGTTGGTTGTGCGGGTGGACCGCCCGATCAACAAGGACACCGAGCTGCATCCGCTGGCACGCTGGCAGTTCCAGGGCGCCATTCCCGAGGACAAGCGGCGCGCTTTCCTTTTCACCAATGTGGTCGGCAGCGACGGAAAAAAATTCGACATGCCGGTGGTCGCGGGCGCCTTCGCCGCAAGTCCGGAAATCTATGCACTCGGCATGGGGGTCGCGCTTGAGGACATCGGTCCGGCTTGGCTGCGCGCGATTCAGAATCCGATTTCCCCCGTCACGGTGAAATCGGGGGCATGCCAGGAGGTGGTGATCGACGGGGACGCGTTGAAGACGCCCGGCGGCGGATTGGCTGCTCTGCCGGTGCCGATTTCGACGCCCGGCTTCGATGCGGCACCCTATCTGACCGCAACCATCTGCGTGACCAAGGACCCGGAAACGGGCGTGCGGAACATGGGCACCTATCGCGGCCAGTTGAAGGCGACCGACCGGCTCGGCGTGCGCATGGCCTCGCGGTTGGGGGGCGCGGGCGGTTATCTGCATTGGTTGAAATATCAAAAGCTGGGCCAGCCCATGCCCGTGGCCATCGTCATAGGCTGCGCGCCGGTAATTTTCTTCACCGGCCCCCAAAAGCTTGGCATCGATTTCGATGAGATGGGCGTGGCCGGCGCGTTGCTGGGTGAACCCGTCAAGACTGTGCGCTGTGTCACCAACGATCTCGAAGTGCCCGCGGATTCCGAAATCGTGATCGAGGGCCTGATCGACTCGCAATTGCTGGAGCCCGAAGGGCCATTCGGCGAGTCGCACGGCCACGTCGCACTCGAAGACTACAATATGTCGATGCAGGTCACCGCGATCACGATGAAGAAGAAGCCCGTCTTCGTCTCGATCATCAGCCAGGTGACGCCATCCGAATCTTCCGTGACCAAGGTGGTCGCCTATGAGCCTTTGTTCCTCGCGCATCTGCGGGGCCATTTGGGGGTCAAGGGGATCAAGCGCGTCGTCATGCATGAAGCGTTGACCAATGTGCGCCCGGTGATTTTTTTGACCTTCGCGCACGGCACACCGAAGACCGAGATCTGGCGCGGCCTCCAGGGGGCCGCGACATTGCAGGCCCAATGCGGCAAGATCGTTATCGCGGTCGGCGAGGACATCGATCCCACCAACACCGATGCCGTCTTCTGGTCGCTCGCCTACCGCACCAATCTCGGCGAGGATTTGCATGTGGCGCCCTATAAGGACGCCGGACACGGCCCGAAATCAGGCGGGGCACGGAGCAGCGATTCCACGTTGCTGGTCGATGCCACCCCCAAACACGCGATGCCGCCTTTCGCACTGCCGGCGCGTGAATTCATGGAACGGGCAAAAGTGATCTGGGACGAACTCGGCCTGCCGGAACTCAATCCGCGGCCGCCCTGGTATGGCTATTCGCTGGGCGATTGGACGGCCAATTGGGACAATTGGGCCAAGCGCGCGGTGGAAGGCAGATGGGAAGAAACGGGTGCTGAGACCTATGCGGGCCGCAAAGGCGGGATGAAACCCGAAACCCCGGTCCGCGACGTCAAGGCCAAGGAAAAGTAGAGCTACTTCGCGGCGAATTTCGGGCGTGGGCGTTGGTCTTGCGAAATCTCCTGCACGAGTTTGCGCATGATCGCCTCGCCGAACGCATTGTAATCCTTGACCGGAATGATGAACGCGCCGGGTCCACCAATCACGCTTTCGCGGAAATACTGATCGAGGTCCGGTTCGACGGCGAGAATGGGAAGCCCGTTGATACGCACGCCCATCTTGACCGCTTCGTCGCGCGCCTGTTCGGCGGGCCGTCCCAGATTGTTCGATCCATCGCCGGAAATGTCGATGACCTTGCGTTCGGCGCGATAGGGGCTCGCGGTCAGCATCGTGACGGAAAAATCGATAGCGCCTGAGAGCGATGTCCCACCGCCGAAGATTTGACGCGGCGAGGCGGCGATGGCCGCGGCCGCCAATTGCGCCGAGCGCTCATCCTTGATCACCATCCACGGTAACATGATCACGTGCAGCGTTGGACCGGTCCATTGCACCATGGAAATGGCAATCGCGGCCTCATTGCCGTTGCGGATGGCATTCAGCACGCGAGGATTGAGAAAGGCTTTCGCATAGCCCTGCTTCTGCAACTCGAAGCGGTCGTCATCCACGCTGCCTGAGGCGTCCACCGCAAGCACGAGATTGAGATCCACGCGGGGTTGTCCGGCCGGCTGCGTGATCAGGCCGCGCGAGGGCGTGGGTGCCGGCGGCTTGGGCGCGGCAGGTTGAGCTTGCGCCAACGTGACGCTTAGCCCTACGGCAAACAGCAAGGCCGCGGTCCAGCCCAATCCCTGAGAACGGTTCATTCCTCATCCCTTCCGTTCGGATGCGCCTAAATTACTGGGACATGCGCGCCGGGCAAGAAAATTCGCTGCAATATGGCGCGATTTTGCGGGCGCGGTGATGCACCGCCATAGGCGTGGGCGTCTTTCTCGTGATACTGGCATCAAAAAGCCGCTGGCGGTGGGCCGGGCAGTTAGGCCGGGCAGTTTGGGAGACAGGACCGTGCAAACCGACGCATTTCGAATCGAAGAAGACAGAGCGCGGCACGTCGCGACGGTAAGGCTGACGCGGGGTGCTGCCGGCAACAAACTCAGTGCGGCGGAAATCCCGCTATTGGGCCGCGCCATTCGTGAAATGGGC
>DASYEG010000067.1:0-5801 GCA_036499145.1 Micropepsaceae bacterium
CGATGATGAAGACGGTCCGGCCGGCCGAAATCGCCTTCATGTTCTCCTGGATCACCCGCTCGCTCTCATAGTCCAGCGCGCTGGTGGCTTCATCCAGGATCAGGATCCGCGGGTTCAATAATAGCGCCCGAGCAATCGCGAGACGCTGGCGCTGTCCCCCGGACAGGGTCACACCGCGCTCGCCAAGCATCGCCTCATAGCCCTCCGGCACGCGGCGGATGAATTCATCGGCTGCCGCGGCCATCGCCGCCTCGCGGATTTCGGCATCGGACGCTTCAGGCCGCCCATAGCGGATGTTGTCGGCAATGGAGCCCGCGAAAATCGCCGGGTCCTGTGCCACCAGCGCAATGCTGCGCCGAAGCGCGCGCGGGTCCGCCTCGGCGATGGGAGCGCCATCGAACAATATCCGGCCCTCCTGCGGATCGAAGAAGCGCAGCAGCAATTGGAACATTGTCGATTTGCCGGCACCGGACGGGCCGACCAGCGCCACCGCTTCGCCGGGAGAAATCGCGAAACTGACACTGTGCAGCGCCTTCTGCTCGGGCCGTGCGGGATAGCGGAAGGTCACATCATCGAACACGACCGCTCCGTGCGCGGGCGCCGGCAATGCGCGTGGGTTCGCGGGTGCCGTGACCTCGGGTTCGGTGGAGACGATCTCCATCAGACGCTCGGTCGCGCCCGATGCGCGCTGGACATCGCCCCAGGTCTCGCTCACCGCGCCCATGCCGGTCGCGAGGAAAATGGCGTAGAGGATGAATTGGCTCAGTTCGCCGCCGGTCATGCGCTGGGCCAGCACATCATTGGCCCCGACGCGCAGCACGATGACGATCCCCGCTCCTACCAGAAAGATCACGAGCGCCGTCATCGCCGCACGCATCTTGGTCCGGCGAACGGCGGCGATGAAGGAATCCTCCACCGCGGCGCCGAACCTCATGCGGTCGACATCCTCATGGGTGAAGGCCTGCACGGTCTGCACCGCGTTCAGCGCCTCGCTCGCATAGGCGGCGGTGTCGGCGATCCGGTCCTGGGAATCGCGGCTGAGCTTACGCACGCGCCGGCCGAACAGGATGATCGGCGCCACCACCAACGGCACGCCGATGAGGCAAAGGCCGGTCAGCTTTGGGCTGGTGATCGTCATCATCACGAGGCTGCCCAGCGCCATCAGCAGATTCCTGAGCGCGATCGAGGCCGACGATCCGATCACGGTCTGCACGAGCGTGGTGTCGGCGGTCAGGCGCGACAGCACTTCGCCGGTGCGCGTGGTCTCGAAGAAACGGGGCGAGAGCGACAGCACATGGCTGAAGACGCGAGCCCGCACATCGGCCACCACACGTTCCCCGATCCAGGTGACCAGGTAGAACCGGCTCGCCGACGCGATGCCCATCACGGCAACGACCCCGATCAGGGCCAGGAAATAGCGCCCGATATTGGCGGCGTCGGCCTGCGAAAAACCATGGTCGATCATGCCGCGCACCGCCGCGGGCAGCACCAAGGTCGCCATGGCCGCGAGGATGAGGGCAAGCCCCGCCGCGGCGATCATCCCGCGATAGGGCATCAGAAATGGCTTCAGCGCGGCAAGCGGCGTGAGTTTCTTCGACGGCGCGCGGGTCCGTGCCTGACGCTGCAAATCCTCGACATATGGCTGGGAGCCTTGGGCCATGGGCTCCTATAGCCGAAGGTTTCCGCGAGAGCCACATGAACCCGGAACACGTCTTTGGGCGTGACGCCATGCGCGGGCGTGCTAGAAGACACGCGCAATCGAACGCCTTTGCGCGCGTCTTCAGGTCCTCGCCGGCCAAAGAGAAGAAATGTCCGCCACACATCCCACCGCCACGCGCCGCCCTCTGGTCCTTGTCTGCGTGATGCTGGCGCTCTTCATCTCGGCCATCGAGGCGACCATCGTCGCCACGGCCATGCCGCAGATCGTCGGCAAGCTCGGCGGCTTCGCACTCTATTCCTGGGTGTTCGCGGCATTCCTTCTGACGCAGACCGCGACCACGGTATTGTTCGGCAAGCTGTCCGACATATACGGCCGCAAGCCGGTGATGATCGGAGGCATCCTGATCTTCCTGGTGGGATCGCTGCTCTGCGGCTTTGCCCGGTCGATGCCCGCCATGATCGTCTTCCGGCTGATCCAGGGTCTCGGCGCCGGCTCCATGCAGCCCGTTGCCATCACCATCGCGGGCGACATCTACGCACCGCGCGAGAGATTGCGCATCCAGGGCTGGCTGTCCGCCGTCTGGGCGATCGCCGCCATTGCCGGCCCCATAGCCGGCGGCCTCATCGTGCAGCGTTTCAACTGGGCCTGGGTGTTCTGGGTGAACATCCCCATCGGGATCCTGACCATCATCGGATTCCTGCTGTTCATGCAGGAGGACATCCAGACCAAAACCCACACCATCGATTACCCGGGCGCGCTGCTGTTTTTCGTTTCGGTCACCGCGCTCCTGGTTGCGTTGACGCAAGGCGCGACACTGAGCTGGGCCGAGATCGGCGGCTTGGTCGCCCTATTTGCCACCGCAAGTCTGCTGTTCCTGCTGCAGGAGAAGCGCGCCCCCGAGCCGATGATCGCGCTCGATCTTTGGGGCATGCGGCTGGTCGCGACCGCCAATGCGTCCCTGCTTTTGGGAACGATGACGCTGATCGGCGTGACGTCCTATCTGCCGGTCTATATTCAGGCCGTACAAGGGCGCCCCGCCATCCTGGCCGGCATCCCGCTCACCGCGATGCTGTTCGCCTGGCCGCTGGCCTCGGCATTTTCGGGACGCATCCTGAAGCGCATCTCGATGCGCAAGACGCTCAGATTCGGGGCTTTACTCATCCCGACCGGCGCGTTGTTCCTTTTGCCGATCCGTCCGGACAGTCACCCCGCCTTTGCCGCCGTCGGCCCCTTCATCATGGGATTCGGCATGGGTCTCCTCAACATCACGTCCATGGTGATGATCCAGGGCAGTGTCGTCTGGAGCAAACGCGGCAGCGCGACCGCTTCGCTGATCTTCTCGCGCACACTCGGCAACACGCTCGGCGTCACCGCGTTGGGGGCGATCCTGAATTTCGGCGTGGTGCTGTTCGCGAGTGAACATGCCCGCATGAGCACAGACCAAATCCACGCGCTTCTGGGAAGCATCGGAAACATTCTGGGCGGGGGTGCCAATCCGGACCTGCATGCCGCCCTCGATGCCGCCCTTCGGCTCACCTTCTGGGGCATGGCGGCGTTCGCGATCCTCGCCGCGGTGTTCGCGATGATGATTCCCGTGCGCGAACTCGAAACGCTGTCGGCGCACGGAGGAAGCACGGCGCCCGCCGCTTCACCCACTCCTCCAGCAGGGGAATAAGAGACTTTCGAGGGATGACCGGCCGGCACAGTCGGCAGGTCATCCAGGGCGTCATGGCGAGGGAATCCCGACCTCAGCCGCCACTCAAAAGTTTCTGTTCAGTGCCGCTGCGATCGACCGGCAACGGCTCTAGTTTGGCGGCGTATTCCTGGTTCAGAGGATTAACCATTTCCCCGTCCATGCAGCGTATTTCCTCGGCGAATGTGCCGGTGACGTTTCCGTCGACTTTCGGTCTGGTGGTGTCCTTATTCCATATCTTCGTGCCCTTCCAGGGTTGGACGAAGGCAACCGGATCGTCGACCGTCATTTCGACCTGCAGCTTCTTGCCTCCGTCGAGCATCCGATAGCGCTCAACCACATGCAGTTTTTCGCTGTGCGGCGTGCGGTAAAGATCGACGAAGCTCTTGGTGGTCTGCCCGATGGTATCGACGACCAGCGTGTCGCCCTCGTAATGACCGACCGATTCTCCATTCCAGGACGGTTTCGGGTTGGCGCTGTGCGGCACGTTCAGATAGACGTGGCGCGCGATCTGATCGCGCTGCCAGATGATGGTGACTTCCTTCGGCGTCTGCAGGAAATAGGTTCGTCCCGGACTGAGATTGAGGCTCACTATGCCGGGCTCCCAGCAACGCGAGGTGCGATTGTAGAGAGCAAAACCCTCTGCCACCATGTCATTCGCCTTCCTCAAACCGTCCTTGGCAAACTGCGTGAGATTGGGATTGTTGACGTCGCCGACGCGCCATGTCGGCTGACCGCCGACATTGTTCGGCACATATTTCACGGCGGGATCCTGCACTACGGGGCTCGGGCTGCCTGGCACGGCGGTAAGGCCGCCAGCCGACGCCCATCCCATGCCGTCCGCCATGAAGTCAGGGATGGCATCGGCCGCGCGCGCCGGCAGAAGTGCGGCGGCGGCGCAAAGAAGTGCGCCGCTCAAACCGCAGGCTGCAAAGCGCAGATTTTTGTTTCTGTGAAAGCCAACCCCAGTCATGCGCATCTCTCCCCGATTGCGTGAACAGGACACTCTCGGGGGATATTACGCCCGCCCTGTCCCGCTGACAACGAAGCTTGCCGGTGCTTACTGGGGAGAAAAAGAAACGGCCCCACGGACATGCCAATGGGGCCGCTTACTCAGTCGTTCACCCTGCGACACGTTCAGGATGAGGAGCTTGACCTCAGACGAACTGGCCCTTGGGCATGGACAGAAATGCGTTGGCCACATGCCAATAGATCTGGCGGTTGAGGCCCAAGGTCAGCGAATGCGCCAGCCCGGGAAGGATCGAAAGCTGACGGTCCGGATTCGGGAGCTGGCTGTAAAAATCCAGGATGTCCGCTTCGGTCGCGATGCCGTCATATTGGCCGCGCGCCAGCAGCACTGGGCATTTCACCAGTTTGGCTTCGATGATCGGCAGTTTCGCCGTCATGTCGAGATAGGTGCCGGTGGGGACGGAATCGCCGAAGCGCAATTCCGAGGCCACCATGGCCGCCGACACACGCTCATCGGACGTACCGGGGTGATCGCGCGTGAAGATGGACTCGATCATCGCCTTGGGGCGCGGGCGGCGATTGTGGGTGCGGTAGAAGTCGACCTGCTTGGCACGCTCGGTGAGTGTCGGCGAATCCTTGCCGGTATAGGTGTAGGCGCCGAGAAGCGCCCGATCCATGCGCTCGGGATGGGCCGCGGCGAACGCGGCCACGCGCAGCGCACCGGAGGATTCGCCCATGAAATGGAATTTTTGCTGGCCGGTTTCCTGGGCAATCAGAGGCACGGCCGCGATAAGATCGGCGACGCCGCTCTTGATATCGGAATTGCCCGCGGTGACGTCCGATTTGCCATAGCCTTCGAAATCGATCGCCCACACATCGTAACCGAAACGCGCGAAGACGTTCATCATGCTGTATTCGCCGGCACCCGGGACATTCAAATCCCAACTCGACAGCGCACCGATCGAAGAACCGTGCACCATGATGAGCACCGGAAGGGGAGCGGCGCCGGCCACCGGTTCCTTGGCGCGGCGGCGATAAAGCGCCAGCTTTACGTCGCCTTTCTTGGCCGTGTACTCCTTGTTAAAGAAACCTTGCGCGCCGCCGAATGTCACATTCGCGGTTGCAGCGCGCGCGGCAATCGGCGGCAGCGCCGCGACCGCGGCTGCGAGACCTATCCCGGAAAGCACATTGCGGCGGCTCGGACCATGTTCGGAGTTCGGGCTGTCGGATTGGGCGTGCATGCGGGTTGCCTCCTTGGGTTGACCGCCGCTTAAGGGCGTTAGCCCCAGTTTACGTGTTTCGTGACGCGAAGGCCAATCCCCAAAGGAGCCCGAGCCGGGATTTTCGCGAGGGCCGCGATGCGGCGTTCCGTAGACGCAATGAGAAAAATTTCATCTGCGTTCCGGCACTGGCCGTAACTTCGAGCCGGGAGTATCGTTGTCCCAAGCGGATGCCCGGCAGAGGTAACGAATGGCCGCT
>DASYEG010000068.1:0-11068 GCA_036499145.1 Micropepsaceae bacterium
CGATGCCGATGAACATCCTCAGACCCATCGAGGCGATGAAACTGACATCCCTCAGATCGACGATGGTGTTTCTGCTGTCCGGCACCACCGAGGTGGTGAATTTCGATTCGATCTTGTCGACGCCGGGGGTGTCCAGCCGCCCGCGCAATTTCACGCGCGCAATATCCCCGGCGAATATGATTTCGATGTCCATGTCTTGATCTCTGCCCAGCAACCCCACGCAATTCTATACCACGCCCGTCAGCGGGCTTGCATTGCGCTATGGGAAGTTCACGACGAGATAGGAGAAATCGTCGTCCAGGGGCCCTGGGCGCGCGAATTCCCGCACGCTCTGATAGATCCGTTGCGGCTCGCTGCGTCCTTCCACCGCCGGCTGGTGGAGCAATGACAAAAGGTTCGGCAGTCCCAATTGCCGGCCCGTTGCGTCGTCCACCTCGAACACGCCGTCGCTGAAAAGATGCAGCGCCGCGTTTTGGGGCACGTCGATGGTGGCCTCCTTGACGGTGAACTCCTCAAGCACGCCGATCAAGGCACCTTCGGTTTTCAGCGGCGTGATCTTCGTGCGGTCCGGTGAAACCAGATAGGCGGGATGATGACCGGCCGAAGCATAGGTCATTTGGTGTTGCCGCCGGTCGTAGACGCCGTACCAGATGGTGAAGAACATCCCATTGTGGTTTTCCATCTGGAACATGGCGTTCAGCCGGGCAAGCACCTGGGCCGGACTCTTGAAATCGCAACCGGGCAGCGCATGCTGCCTGAGCACGTTGAGGATCGAAACCGACAGCATCGCCGCCCCAATTCCATGCCCCGACACGTCGAAGAGAAAGCTGACGAATTTGCCTTCGTCCAGCTCGCCATAGCCGAAGGCATCGCCGCCTACGCGCGCGGATGGGACGATGAACCACTCGGTTTGCGGCGTGGACGCGGCGATGGGCGCTGGCAGAAGCGAAAGCACATAGCTGCGTGCCTTCTCGAGATCGCGGTCCAGCTCCTGGGCCTCCTCGACTTCACGCGTGCTGCGGCGCTCATGCTTCAGCACCTGCTGGCCGATTTCCAGAATGCTGCCATCGGGCAGCGCCGTCGGCGCGGCGATGCGATTGCCATCGACATAAGTCCCGTTGGTCGAGTTGAGATCGGTGACAATGACTTCGACGCCTTTGAGTTCGACCTGGCAGTGGCGGCGTGAAACGTCCAGGCTCGCCAGCACGAGCCCGCATTGAAGGTCCCGGCCGATGATCAGGGGCGTTGCGTCCAGGCGCAAACGGCGCCCCAAACCGGACCCGCCAATGGCCACGAGATAATGTCCGAACTCCTCGTGGACGCTGACCGGAGCGGTGTTTTCCCGGCGATAGATGGTCGTCCGGTCGCTCAGATTCTCTTCAGACTGCGACATGGATTCGCCTGCGAAGATGTTGGGGAAGACACCCCCATCAGCTTAACGGCTTGGTTTCGCGCGAACAAGTAATGGGCTGTGACGGCGATGACGCAGGGAGTCTCCGCGACAGAATTCCTATCGCGCGTTCGCAGGCGCCGGTGCGGGTACGGCATCCTGGGGCGGCGGTTCGTCGTTTGTCGTCATTTCGGGCAATCGATAGAAGAAGCTAGGCTGCGGCAGACGCGAATTGTCCCAGCCGCCTCCAAGCGCCACGATCAGATTGATGCTCGCGGCGAGCCACTGGTCGAGCACGCTCAGGGCCGAGCTTTCGGCGTTCAGCCGTGCCGTCTGCGCGGTGATGACGGTGGTGAAATCCGCCGTGCCTGCGCGATATTGATTGAGCGCAAGCTGCTCGGACTGGCGCGCATCGGAAACAGTCTGGTTTTCCACCGCGGCCTCCTGCTCAAGCACGCGCAGCGCGGCGAGCTGATCTTCCACCTGCTGGAATGCGGTGAGCACGGTTTGGCGATAGATGGCAACCGACTGTTCATAGCGGGCCCGTGCCTGCTGGGTCTGCGCTTCACGCGCCCCCCCGTCGAACACCAGTTCGGCAAGAGAAGGGCCAAGCGACCACACCGAATTGGGTGCGCTGAACAGCGAGCCCAGCGAGGAAGAGGCGAAGCCATAGGAACCGGTCAGCGTCAGATCCGGATACCAGGCGGCGATCGCAACTCCGATCTGGGCGTTGGCCGACGCCATGGTGTATTCGGAAGCCGCGATATCGGGCCGCCGCTCGAGCAGTGTTGACGGCACGCCCGTTGGCACGACAGGGATGATCGTTGGCAGCGGCGCCTTTGCAATCGCGACGTCGCTCGCCGGCTTGCCGATCAGGGTCGCGATGGCATGCTCCAGTTGCGCCCGCGTCAGTTGCAGATTGACCAATTGGGCCTGCGCGTTGTCGATCTGGGTCTGGGCGGCGAAGACATCTGCCTGGGTGGTGATACCGACCTGGACGCGATTGCGTGCAATCTGCAGCGCGGTCTCGAAGTCCTGGATAATGGAGACGAGCAATTGCGCCTGCTCGTCGGCTGCGCGCAGCTGGAAATAATCCACCGCGAGTTCGGATTGCGCCGAAAGCCGTGCCGCCGCGATATCGGCGGCGCTCGCTTGTGCCGTGGCGACGCCGCCTTCCACCGTGCGGCGGATGCGGCCCCAAACGTCGATATCCCAGCTTCCGCTCAAGGACGTCTGGTAGGTGGTGCGGCTCCCCCCGCTGCTCGCGATCACCGGAGTCCCGGTCCCCGTCGTATCGGAAGTACCGGTGCTGGTGATGACCGTATTGCGCGAACCTCCTCCGGATTGACGGACCGAAGCGTTGGCGCTGAGCGCGGGCAGCAGCGCACCGCGCTCGATCCCCACTTCGGCACGCGCCGCGCGATAGGCCGCTTCCGCCGACCTGAGGTTCTGATTCGAGATATCAACCTGCTTTTCAAGACCGTCCAGGATCGGATCGTTGTAAATCGCCCACCAGCTTTCCCAGCCCGCCGCCTGTTGCGGAGAGGCGGGCATCCATCCGCGATTCTCCTTGTAGTCTCCAGGCTCGATCGCGGAGGGACGCATATAATCGGGTCCCAGTTCGCAGCCCCAAAGCCCTAGCGCAAGCGGCAGCAGCACGGCGGCGCGCGTTTTCATGGCGTGGCCTCGCGCGGACGGCCGAAAAGACCGCCATAGGAGCGTTTCCAGAGACCGGCACTCCACAGGCGGAAACGATCCAAATAAAGATAAACCACCGGCGTCGTATACAGCGTCAGCAACTGGCTCACCAGCAATCCCCCGACAATGGAAATCCCCAGCGGCTGGCGCAGTTCTGCGCCATCCCCGGTGATGAGCGCGAGCGGCAGCGCGCCGAAAATCGCGGCGAGCGTGGTCATCACGATAGGCCGGAAGCGCAGCAATGCGGCGCGGTAGATCGCCTCGCGCGAATCCAACCCTTCGGTGCGCTGCGCGACAAGCGCGAAATCGATCATCATGATGGCGTTCTTCTTCACGATGCCGATGAGAAGAATGACGCCGATCAGCGCGATGAGGCTGAATTCCGCGCCAAAGATCAGCAGCGCCAGCACCGCGCCCACGCCTGCCGAAGGAAGCGTCGACAGGATCGTGATAGGATGGACGAGACTCTCATAGAGAATCCCCAGCACGATGTAGACCGTGACAAGCGCTCCGAGAATCAGCAATGGCTCATAGGCGAGCGCCTGCTGAAACGAACGCGCCGTACCGGCGAATGTCCCGTGCACCGAGATCGGCACATGCAACGTGGCCATGGTGCGTTGGATGGCGGAAACAGCGTCCGACAGAGACTCGCCCTCGGGAAGATTAAAAGAAAACGTCGTCGCCACGAACGGACCTTGATGATTGACCGACAGCGGCGTGGTGCCTGCGTCATAGCTGGAAAATGCCGCAAGCGGAACCATGCGCTCCACGCGCGTACTCACCGAAGCTCCAGCGGAGGCGCCGCCGCGCGCGGTATTGGCGATCTGGTTCTGCGCTTGATTCTGGAAGGCCGTCGCATCGGCCACGCTGAGATCGGTCGCGGCGGCCGCGGCCGTGGTGCTGGTCGCGGCCCCGACGGAGCCGGCGGTATTCGATTCTGCCGGGGCGGCGGCCGTGGTGACGATCCCCCCGCTCGCCTGTGTGCCGGTGATGTTTCCCGCCGTGCTGACATAAACATCCCTGAGCGTTTCGGGGTTCTGCCAGAACGCGGGCGCGACTTCCATCACCACATGATATTGATTGAGGTCTTTGTAGATCGTCGACACCTGCCGCTGACCGAATGCGTCATAAAGCGTGTTGTCGATTTGTGTGGCGGTTACGCCGAGCCGCGCTGCCGTGGACCGGTCGATATGCAATTCGACATCGAGACCAGCCTCCTGCCGGTCGGAATTGACGTCGAGCAGTTCCGGCACGTCCTGCAGCGCTTCGGTGATGCGCGGCACCCAGGTTTCAAGCTCGGCCAGCGTGTCGGATTGGATGGTGTATTGATATTGCGCGTTGGCTTGTCGCCCGCCCACGCGCAGATCCTGGACCGGAGCGAGAAACAGCCGCGCGCCCGATACGTTGCCGAGGCGGGTCCGCAGCCTGGCGATGACGTGGTCGGTGGTTTCCTTACGCTCCGACAGGGGCTTCAGATTGACGAACACGTTTCCGGTGTTGGTCTGACCGCCGCGCCCCGAGAAACCGACCACGCTTTGCACGGCAGGGTCCTGATGGATCGCATTCACGAATTGATCGAACTTTCCCTTCATGGCCTGGAACGAGATGCTCTGATCGGCGCGGATGCCGCCCCCGATGCTTCCGGTATCCTGCTGCGGGAAAAAACCTTTCGGTATGATGGTAAAAAGATAAACATTGAGCCCGATCGTGAGAGCGAGAATGACCATGATCGTACCGGGATTGGAGAGCGACCAGGAGAGCGACCGGTCATAGGCACGATGGACGCGCACGAACACGCGCTCGGAGCCGCGCATCAGCCAGCCCTGTTCGCGTTTCGCGCGGCCCATCCCCAGATAGGCGCACATCATGGGTGTGGTGGTGAGCGAAAGCACCAGAGAAATCAGAATCGCGATGGACAGCGTCATCGCGAATTCGTGGAACAGACGGCCGATGAGGCCACCCATCAGCAGGATGGGAAGGAATACCGCGATCAGTGAGACGGTCATGGAAAGGACGGTGAAGCCGACCTCGCGCGCGCCGAGAAGAGCGGCTTGCATGCGCGGCATGCCTTCTTCCATGTGGCGTGAGATGTTCTCGAGCACGACCACGGCATCATCGACCACGAAGCCGGTGGCGACCGTGAGCGCCATCAGCGACAGATTGTCGAGGCTGAATCCGAGCAGGTACATCACTCCGAACGTGCCGAGAAGCGATATCGGCACCGCCACGCTGGGCACCAGCGCCGCACGCCCATTGCGCAGGAACACGAACACCACGGCGATCACGAGCAGGACCGCGATCCCCATCGTCGTCTCCACGTCGCGGAGCGAAGCGCGGATGGTAGTGGTGCGATCGTTGACCGGAGTGATCGTGATGCTGTTGGGAATCGAGGCCTGGAGGGACGGGATCATCGCCTTGATGCGGTCCACGACGTCGATGATGTTCGCGCCCGGCTGGCGATTCAGGATCACAAGCACCGCGGGCTTGCCGTTGGCGTTGCCCTGATTGCGGATGTCTTCGACTCCATCGCTGACCTCGGCGATATCGGAAAGACGCACAGGCGCGCCATCGCGATAGGCGACGATGAGGGTCTGATACTGTGCCGCCTTCGTCGCCGTGTCGTTGACATAGATCTGGTAGCGGCGTTCGCGCTGTTCGATAGCGCCCTTGGGGGCATTGGCGTTAGCGGCGGAAAGCGCGGCACGCACGTCTTCCAGTCCGATTCCATATTTGAAGAGCGCGCGCGGATTGAGTTCGACGCGCACGGCAGGCAGTGAGCTGCCGCCGATCTGCACCTCGCCCACGCCATCCACCTGCGACAGTTTCTGCTGCAAAACGGTGGAGGCGGAATCATAGATCTGGCCGGGCGTCAGCGTGTCAGAGGTGAGCGCCAGGATCAGGATCGGCGCATCGGCCGGATTGACCTTGCGGTAGGTGGGATTTGAGCGCAACGCCGCCGGAAGATCGACGCGGGCCGCATTGATCGCCGCCTGCACATCGCGCGCCGCGCCATCGATGTCGCGATCGAGGCTGAATTGCAGCGTGATGCGCACCTGACCGACAGAACTGGAGGATGTCATTTCGGTGACATCGGCGATGGTTCCAAGATGGCGCTCCAGCGGCGTCGCCACACTGGTTGCCACCGTTTCAGGACTGGCGCCGGGAAGCTGGGCCGTCACGGAAATGGTCGGGTAATCGACGTTGGGCAGCGGCGAGACGGGCAGCAGGAAGAACGCCGCGCCGCCCGCGATGGCGATCCAGATCGTGAGCAGCGTCGTCGCCACAGGGCGCGCGATGAAGCGAGCCGAGACGTTCATGGCGCAACGCCTCTCGCGCCTTCAGGCGGGACGGCGTTGCGCCGGCTGCGCGAGCGCGTCGCCAGCCGGTCGAAATACAGATAGATCACGGGTGTCGTGAAAAGCGTGAGAAGCTGGCTTACCAGCAGGCCGCCGACGATGGCGATGCCGAGCGGATGGCGTAATTCCGCGCCGGTGCCGCCACCGAGCATAAGGGGAAGAGCGCCGAAAAGCGCCGAGACGGTCGTCATCAGGATGGGGCGGAAGCGCAGCAGCGCCGCCTGATGGATCGCCTCGCGTGGCGGCTTTTTCTCTTCGCGTTCCGCGACGAGAGCAAAGTCGATCATCATGATCGCATTCTTCTTCACAATGCCGATCAGAAGGATGATCCCGATGATCGAGATAATATCGAGATCGTGACCGCTGACGATCAGGGCGAGAAGCGCGCCCACCCCGGCCGACGGCAGGGTCGAAAGGATCGTGACCGGATGGATGAAGCTCTCATACAGCACACCCAGCACGATGTAGACGGTCACGATGGCCGCCACGATCAGCAACAGTTCATTGCCGAGCGCGGATTGGAACGCAAGCGCCGCGCCCTGAAAGCTCGTGGTGATTTCGGGCGGCAATCCGACCTGGGCTTCAACCGCCCGCACCGCCTCGACCGCGGCGCCGAGCGAGCCCCCCGCGGCCACGTCGAATGAGATCATCGCCGCCGGAAATTGTCCGATATGCCCGATCTGGAGCGGTCCGGTGCGCTCCTCGATTTTTGCGATCGCCGAGAGCGGAACCTGCCCTCCCGCGGAAGACGGCAGATAGATCGTTTCCAGCGAAGCCAGCGAGTTCTGGACGTCGGGATCGGCTTCGAGGATCACGCGATACTGGTTCGACTGGGTGAAGATTGTCGAAATGATGCGCTGGCCGAACGCGTCGTAAAGCGCGTTGTCGATGGTTGCCGCCGTGATGCCGAAGCGCGCGGCCGTGTCGCGGTCCACCGCGATATAGGCCGAGAGTCCGCGGTCGAGATAATCCGTGGAAATGTTTTCGATTTCCGGGGTCCGCGCGAGAGCGTCCATCAGACGCGGCACCCATTGCGCCAGCGTGGCGTCCTGGGCGGCCTGCAATGCGAACTGATATTGCGCGCGTCCGACCGTGGACTCCACGGTCAGATCCTGAACCGGCTGCATATAAAGCGCGATGCCCGAGACGTCGTGCGTCGCGCGCGAAATCCGGCGCATGACGTCCGTGACCGATGTGCTGCGTTCGCTCTTGGATTTAAGATTAATCAGGAAACGCCCGCTGTTCAGCGTCGTGTTCGATCCGTCCACCCCGATGAAGGACGACAGGCTGACAACATCGGGGTCTTTGCGGATAATGTCGGCCAGCGCCTGCTGGCGTTCGGCCATTGTGGCAAAGGACACGGTCGGGGCGGCGCGAGTGACAGCCTGGATGAAACCGGTGTCCTGGACCGGGAAGAAACCCTTTGGAATGCCGATGTAGAGCACCACCGTGACGACGAGGGTGACGATCGCCACCATGAGCGTCAAAAACTGCCGATCCAGCACCCAATCGAGGAGACGGCCATATTGGGCAATCCCACGGTCGAACCATTCGCCCGCCTTGCGCGCGATCCGCCCCTGTTTTTGCTCCGCTTCCGGATGCAGCAGCTTCGCGCACAGCATCGGTACGAGGGTCAGCGACACCACTGCCGAAATGAGAATGGTGATCGCCAGCGTCACCGCGAATTCGCGGAACAGGCGTCCCACCACTTCCTGCATGAAAAGCAGCGGTATCAGCACCGCGATCAGCGACACCGTCAGCGACATGATCGTAAAGCCGATTTCGCCGGAGCCCTTGAGGGCGGCTTCCATCGGTTTTTCGCCCATTTCGAGATGGCGCGAGATGTTCTCGATCATGACGATGGCGTCGTCGACGACGAAGCCGGACGCGATGGTGAGGGCCATCAGCGTCAGATTGTTCAGACTGTATCCGAGCAGATACATCGCCGCGAAGGTCCCAACGATGGAAAGTGGGACCGAAAGGCTGGGGATGATCGTCGCCGGAACATTGCGCAGGAACAGGAAGATCACCAGCACGACCAGCGCGACGGCGAGCCCGAGTTCGAATTCCACATCGGCGACGGAAGCGCGGATCGTATTTGTGCGATCGGTGAGCACCGTAACGTCGATGGACGCGGGAAGGCTGGTCTTTATGTCGGGCAAAAGATTCTTGACGCTGTCGGCCACCGCTATGACATTGGCGCCTGGCTGGCGCTGAACGTTCAGGAGAATGGCCGGCGTCATATTCATCCAACTCGACAGTTTCACGTTCTCCGCGCTTTCGATCACGTCCGCGACATCGGAAAGATGCACCGGAGCGCCGTTGCGATAGGCCACGACGATGCTGCGATAATCTTCCGGGGTCTGAAGCTGATCGTTGGCATTGATGGTGTAGGCGCGCGTGGCGCCGTCGAAATTGCCTTTCGGCGCATTGGAATTCGCATTGCCGATGATGGTCCGCAGATCGTCGATGTTGAGGCCATAAGCGGCGAGCGCCTGAATGTTGGCCTGCACGCGGACTGCCGGGCGCTGCCCGCCGCCGATGCTGACCAATCCTACGCCAGGGAGTTGAGAAATCTTCTGCGCGATACGGGTGTCGGCGATGTCCTCCAACTGGGTCATCTGAAGCGACGCGGAGGAAACGGCCAGGGTGAGAATCGGCGCATCCGCAGGATTCACCTTGGCGTAAACCGGCGGCGCGGGGAGATTCTGCGGCAACAGGTTTCCCGCTGCGTTGATCGCCGCCTGGACCTCCTGCTCAGCGATGTCCAGGTTAAGCGAAAGATCGAATTGCAGCGTGAGCACGGAAGCCCCCGCCGAACTGGCGGAGGACATTTCGCGTAGACCCGGCATCTGCCCGAACTGGCGTTCGAGCGGTGCCGTCACAGACGTGGTCATCACTTCGGGACTGGCGCCCGGAAGGAATGTCTGCACCTGGATCGTGGGGTAATCGACTTCGGGCAGCGCCGAAAGTGGCAGGAAGAAATACCCCACCAATCCCACCAGAAGGATCGCGACCATGAAAAGCGAGGTCGCGATCGGACGTTGGATGAAAATGCGCGATGGATTTATCCCGGTCTCATCCGGGCCGGTCTCATTCGGATTCGAATCGGCAGACATCATCCGCCGCCAGGGCCGCCGCGGCCGCCCGCCGCTCCAGCACCTGCGGCTCCGGCTCCGGCGGCTCCGGCCCCCGCGGCTCCGGCATCAGGCGTCCCCGGTGCGGCACCCGGAGCGTCGGCTCCCTGGCCACCCCGTCGCCCAGCGCGACCTTGCCGCCGCCCGCCTGCCCCATTTGCAGGTGCGCGGCCTTGGGTTGCAGCGGCCGCGGGGGGCTGCTCGCCCGGCAGCAACACCTTTGCGCCGTCGCGCAAACGATCTGCGCCATCCACGACAAGAGTATCCCCGGCCATGACCCCGCTTGTCACCGCGACGCGGTCGTCCTGCGTCTGGCCCACCTGCACATTGCGCATGGTAACGGTGTGATCGGAGTTCACGACGAAAACGAAAGTCCCGGACGCGCCGTGCTGGATGGCCGAGGCGGGCACCACCATCTGATTGTGCAGCGTGTTGACGAGCAATCGGATGTTCACAAATTGATTCGGGAACAGTTCGCCGCTCTTATTGTCGTACATCGCGCGCAGCTTCACCGTTCCGGTCGTCGTATCGATCTGATTGTCGATGGTCGCGAGTACGCCGGTGGCGATTTTCTTGCTTTGAGCGCGATCGTAAGCGTCGGATGTCAGCTTGGCGCCCTGACGCATCTGCGCCAGGACATCGCTTATGGCATCCTCGGGAACCGCGAACACCACCGAGATCGGTTCAAGCTGCGTCACCACGGCAATACCCGTTGCCTGACCCGCGGTGAGAAGATTTCCGAGATCCACCTGTCTCAACCCCACGCGGCCGGTGATCGGCGATCTGATCGTCGCGTAATTCAGGTTGATCTGCGCTGCTTCGACATTAGCCTGGTCCGATTTGATCACGCCCTGTAGCTGGCGCACGAGCGCGGCCTGTGTATCGACTTGCTGCTGGGCAATGGAATTCTGACCGGCCAGCGTGCGATAGCGCTCAAGGTCGACTTGCGCATTGGCGAGTTGCGCCTGATCCCGTGCAAGCTGACCATCCGCCTGATCGAGCGCGGCCTGATAGGGCTTCGGATCGATCTCCGCGAGCACTTGCCCTGCCCGTACCGTCTCGCCTTCGGTGAAATCGATTCGGATGAGTTGGCCGCCAACTTGTGGCTTCACAGTCACGGTCGCCAGCGGCGTCACAGTGCCCAGTGCATTCAGCGTGACCGTGATGTCACCGGAGGTGACTTTCGCGATACCGACCGGCGTGGCCTGATTGGCGCCGGCAAAAGCATTGCGATTGGGGATCGCATTGCGACTCGGACGGATGGTCCAGACGAGCAGCGCGACAAGCGCGACCGCGATCGTGATGATGACAATCTTCCGGCCGCCCGGGATGCGGTCGATCCCGCGCCTCCTCGTGATGTCATCAGACGCGGCATCGAAAGGCTTGCGGTCGGTGCGTTGGTCCATTGCTGCGTCGATCCATCGGCGTCACGCCCACGCTTTCACAATCGCGTACCGCGTGGCATTAAAAAGAGGCAACCCAAGCAA
>DASYEG010000069.1:0-25013 GCA_036499145.1 Micropepsaceae bacterium
CGCTGGTTCGTATAGCGGCCCAGCACGAACAGCAAATCCGACAGCCGGTTGACGTATTTCAGCGCCTCGGCGTTGACCGCTTCGCCCGCCGCCAGCTCAGCCATGTCGCGTTCGGCCCGGCGGACCATTGTGCGCGCAAGATGCAGATAGGCCGATGCCGGGCTGCCACCCGGAAGCACGAAACTCGTGAGGGGACTGAGGGCCTCGTTGAAACGATCGATCTGCCTCTCGACCGTCAGCACCTGCTGCGCGCTCACCCGCAATGGCTGCCTGTTCGCCTCCGGCTGTTCGGGGCGGCACATGTCCGCGCCGACGTCGAAGAGATCGTTCTGGGCAAGCGCAAGCACATTGCCCACCTCGGCATCTTCGATATGCAGCCGTGCGACGCCGATCGCCGCGTTCGCCTCGTCGAGACCGCCAACGGCATGCACGCGCAAATGATGTTTGGGCACACGTGCGCCATCGCCGAGTGAGGTGCGGCCGGCATCGCCGCCGCGGGTATAAATACGATCGAGTTTCACGATGCTGTCTTTCGCAGCCGAAGAGGAACCGTCCGCACCTGGAAGTCACAATTTATCATCACGTTTGACCCATTTCCAATTTTTCCTACCGGGCCTCATGGCGCCGACGGCGTGAGATAATCGACGAAAGCGCGCGCTCCTGCGCCCGAGACACAGGCTTCAACCTCGAAAACGGAGCGCAGCAATTCCGGCGTCAGGATTTTTTCCGGCGGTCCATCGTCCGTGACGCTGCCATGGTCCAGCGCGCAGATGCGCGTGGCGTAACGCGCCGCCAGTGTGAGGTCGTGGACGGAGGCAATCACGAGTTTTCCCCCGCGCGCCAGAGCGCTCAGCCGGCCTGCGCAGTCAAGGGCGTGGCGCGGGTCGAGTCCGGAAATCGGCTCATCGGCGATCAATATGTCCGGATTTCCAACCAGGGCGCGCGCCAGCATTGCTCGCGCCAGCTCGCCCCCGGATAATGTCGTCGCGGGCTGCGCACGATGGAACACGAGATCCCATTCATCGAGCATTGCATCGACACGCATCTGCATCTCCGCGGGCAAACCGCCAAATGCCGGAAGTACCGGAGTCAATCCGAGCGCGACCAGCCTTTCGACGGAGAGCGGCCATTCGCAGCGTGGATTTTGCGGCAAATAGGCCCGGCGCCGCGCGATCTGGACACGCGTGAGACCCGCAAGATCGGCATCGTCCAGCCTTATCGTGCCGGCATCCGGCACAATAAGGCCGGCGATCGATGCAAGCAGCGTCGATTTTCCGGCACCGTTGGCGCCGATAATTGCGACGAACTCTCCACTCTGCGCCCGAAACGCGACATCGCGCAGGATAGGCCTGCCGCCGCGATGCATCATCAGATTTGAGGCAGAAAGCACGGTCATGGCGACACCCGCCGCAGACGCATCACGAGCCAAAAGAAGACCGGCGTTCCCACGAGCGCGGTGAAAACGCCAAGCTTCATCTCCGGACCAATGCTGATCCATCTCGTGGCGATGTCCGCAGCCAGCAGAAGAACCGCGCCCGCCAGCGCCGCGGGAAAAAGAATGCGGCTGGGCTGATAGCCCACGAACGGGCGCACCAGGTGCGGGCCGACCAGGCCGATGAACCCGATGGTGCCGGTCACCGAGGTCGCCGCGCCCACCGCCAGCGCCGTTCCGATCAGCGCAATAAGGCTCAGCCGGCGCAGATTGACGCCCAGGCTCTCGGCTTGAATCTCGCCCAGCGACAGCGCATCGAGCGAGCGCCCGGTAAATGCCAGCATCGCACACCCCGCCACGATGAACGGCGTGACAAGCAGCACATGATCCCAACTGCGATTGGCAAGCGAACCCATCAGCCAGGTCATGATCTCATAGGCTGCCTCGATGCTCGGCGCCAAATTCAATCCGAGCGAAATGAGCGCGAACAGAAATGCATTCACCGCCGCGCCCGCGAGAACCAGACTCACCGTGCCGCCGCCGCCGCCGATTGCAAATGTCAGCGACATCGCCGCAAGCGCACCGATCAGGCCGCAAACCGGAATCGCAACGGCCGAAATCAGGGATATTCCAAAATAGATCGCGATCACGGCCCCGAAGGATGCGCCCGCCGAGACGCCAAGGAGGCCGGGTTCGGCCAAGGGGTTGCGCGTGAAGCCTTGCAGGACGGCGCCGCAAAGGCCGAGCGTCGCACCCACCATGATGGCAAGCACGGTACGCGGCAAACGCAACTCGATCACGATGAGCGAAGACAATTGCGAATGCGAAGAGAAAATCCCGTCCCAGACCTCCTGCGGACTGAGCCAGACCCGCCCCGAGAGCAGCGAGACGATCGCCAGCACGCAGAGGATGACGATCAACGGCGCGGCGACCGGAAAACCGGACGTGAACGGCCGGGCCCCGGGTCCGGGGCGTCCATCGCCGGATGCAATCTCCGCCACCCCGGTCATGGCGCCGTTTCCTTATGCATGGCAGCAAGCATCGCATGGCGAAGATCGCGAGCCGCATCGGCCGATTGCGGCAAACCGCAATTATAAAGCGTTTCGGGATAGGTGATCTGACGCCCGGCATAAAGCTTACGCACGATCCGGTGCTGAAGCGTTTGATTGGCCAGATCGAGAGCCCCGGCCCGCGACCGGCCATAGGCGAGAAGGTCGGGACGCATTGCAACAAGTTGTTCGAGGTCGAAGCCGGTGTATTGGCCATAGACGATGTGGGCGTTGATACCCGCCACCACATTCACGCCTCCCGCAGCGGTGAGGATCGCATCGAACAAGGTTCCCTTGGCCGGAACATCGCCCGCGCCGTTCCAGCCGGCCACAACGATCTTCGTAGGCGCGCTCGCCGCCAGCGCGCCAAGCGTCCTATCCATATGCGCAATCAATGTTTCCCCTGCCGCATCTTCGCCAACGGCGTGAGCGACAAGCCGCGTGACGTTCCGGATTTCTTCGAAATTATCGGCCGCCGGCACTTCGAGAAGCGGTATCCCGGTTTTCCGCAACAAGGCACGGATTGGCGTTGTCGATGTGCTGCCTGCGATCACCAGATCCGGATGGTCCCGCAGCACTTCCTCCGCGGTCGCATCGTTGACCGGCACCGCGCGGGCTTGAGCGGTCAGAAAGGAATAGCCCGGAATGCGCGAAATATAGGTAACCGAACTGATGCGCTCGGGCGGAAGCAATTGCAGGACCAACTGATCCGTACACAAATTGAGCGACATCACACGTTGAGGCTTGGGTCTCTCCGCAGCCACGATGACGCCCGGCATGCCGAACGCCATCGCTGCAAAAAAGGCAAGGATGCGTTTCATCTCATCCGAAACCGCAATCCGCCATAGACGGCAATGCCCGGCGAGGGGAAGGCGAAAACTTCTTCGTATTTCTCATCGAAGAGATTCTCCACCCGTCCGTAGATTTGCCAATTGTCGTCAAGGCGATAATCGGCGCCCAGATTGACCAGCGTATAGGCCTTCATCGGCACCCGTAGCGTGGCCGCCGGTGTGAACTGGAAATCCACCTGCTCACCGTTATAACGCAACGTCAGATTGGCGCCAAACCGGTCGTCCGCCGCCCGCCATGACACGTTCAGACTTGCGATATTCGGCGGACGGCGCACTTCCTGCACGGCGGGACTGCCCTCCAACGCGTGCAGATTGGTCCAGGTTGCATCGATGCGCCACTGTTCGCTGATACGCGCACTCCCCCAGAGTTCGACGCCTTGCTGCGTGGATTTCGTGCTGAGATTTTCCGGAGTGGAAAGAAACGCCGGCGTGAACGCGGTGATGATCTCATCCGTGAGCCGGCTGTCGAAATAGGTGGCCCCGACCGAGGCCATGCCCGCGAACAGATCGTAATCCAAGCCCGCTTCCCACCCTTCGGAGCGCTCCGGCTTGAGATTGGGATTGCCGATGAACGTCGCGGGATCAAATCCGAACAGCTCGAAATTGGTGGGATTGGTGATACCCGTGCCTGCCGCCGCGCGCAGACGCAAATCCTGCATCGGGCGATAGCTCGCCTGGACCCGATACGTCGTGGCGTCCTGGAAATGTGTGTTGTCGTCGTAGCGCACCGCGGCGCCAAAGCCGATATCATCCCCGATCCGAAGATCGTACTGGCCGACGAAGCCGGCATTGTCGAGATGGCGTTCGTCATTGGCGAGCGTCGGTGGAGCACCGACGGCCTTATTCTGATAGGTCTCTCGCTTGAAATCGGCCGCGAACGTCAACGCGTGCGCGAGATTGTCAGTCGCGAAATTGATCGTCGTCGTGTAGGACGCTTTTTGACGGGTTCCGTAATCGTCCCCAGAGAGCGCGCGGATGTCGTCGTAGCTTTTGCGGTCGCCGGACACGCCCTGGAGGGTCAGCGAATGCGTCCACATCCCTCCCATCAGTTCGAGATCGCCGCGCAGCAAACCGTAGAGCGATTTTGCTGTGTAGCTGTCGGCGACCTGAACGGACGGGTTGCCCGGAAGCGTGTCGTAGGTGAGCCCAAAACTCGCGTCTGCCGGGAAGGGAAATGCCTGCGGCGTCGTCTCGGCATCGACATTGCTGTAGCGCCCAACCGCGGTGATATGAAGATTATCCTTCACGGTATAGATGAACTTGCCGGAGAAACCTTCATTCTCCGCACCATCATGCCGGACGCCGTTGCGCGCGCCGACGATGCCGCCGGTTCGGGACAGAGAGCCGCTGAGCGCGTAGTCCAATGCGCCCGTCACTCCTGCCACGCGCGCCGATCCCGAGAGCGTGTCGAAGGAACCGCCTTCCAGATGCGCGCGCACGCCCGGCGCCTCGGCCCCCGTCAAGGTGATGTATTGGATGACGCCGCCGATCGCGGTCGAGCCATACAGCGCGCTTTGCTGGCCGCGAAGAACTTCGATCTTGGCCGATTCATCCGCAAGCAAACCGGCCCAATCGAATTCTCCCGCGAAGGGATCGCTCGCCTCGATGCCGTCGATCAGCGTCAGCGTATGATTTCCTTCCGCACCTCGGATGCGGACTTCGGTCTGGCCGCCGACCGTGCCCGTGCGGTTGACCGCGACTCCAGGGACGTCGCGAAGCACATCCGACACGATCTCGACTTGGCGCAGTTCCAAATCGACGGGCTGGATAATCGTATAAGACGACCCGAGAAGATCGGTGCGCAGACCGAAAAGTCCACGCGAACCGGTGATAAGGACCGATTCCGGGATCTCCGAGGGGGCCTGCGCCGTCTGAGCGACGGCGGGCTGCCCAATCCAAAAGGGCCCCAAAATCAAAGCAGCGGATTTTAGAAGAAAATTCTTGTCGAACGGCATAATCCCCCCAAATGGGGCCTTCGCCCCGGTTGCATGCGCGACTGACCCGGCTGCCGGGCCATTGGTCCGGCAGCCCTAAGACGGAACGCCAAACGCGCACGGCTTCGCGGGCGCGTCCAACGCTCCATGCGGCTTGTGGCCGCCCTGTCGCTCGGCGGGATAATCCGTGCACTGAACTCACCTGGTTCAGGCATGAGCGACGCGCACCGGCCGGTCTACTGGCTTCGCGGGTCAACGCGTCATGCCCGCCTTCCCAGGAAAAATTCCCAGTGGCTGCGACCCATTACGGGGCCGCGTGGGCATACGCTCACCGCTTACAGTTGCAGGGACAGCCCAGTTTCAGGCCTTGCGGCCTTTAGCTTGAGTTCCCGTGGAGCCCTTGCGGGCACCGGCGCGCATGGATGAGGCTCTGAGAGACTCATCGGGCATCAGTCTTCTCCCCTATTGCGGATTCGTCAACTCTCACCTGAGCGAGAATTTTCCACGAGGGAACATCTACGGTGTCGCGTATCAGGGTTGAAACCGGCTGCCGCAGCTTCCGTCCGCGACGTCTCACACTCGCGGAGCGGCACGCCGGTTTCTTCTCTTGATTATTGCTGTTTTTGGTGGATGACGCCGGGCATCAATGATGCGGAGGGCGATGCTCTACGAAACGCGCGTGGAACCAGCGCTCGATCATCGCCTTGTCATAGGCCAAAGGCTCGCCGGAAAAGCGCGTATTGGGAGACTCCAGATAGGATGGATCGGACAATATTTCCTCGGCGCTCTGCGGGGGTTGCGACGGCGTCTCCAGCGTGTCGCGCAATTTCATCCGCGGCCAGGTGATGTCGCGCAGATAGCGCACATCATATGCGTTCGCGTGCCAGGGTTCCAATCGGCCCGCCAAGTCGACATCCAGAACATCGATGGTGAGAATCTGATCGGCGGACAGATAATGTTCGCCGAGCTTTTGAAACGTCCGTTCGATTTCATTGAGATTGCGCGTGCGGTCCTGCCCCTGGGGACCGGCATCGGTATAATGTTCCGGTTGGATGAAATTCACTATCACCGCGGCGGAAGCTTGAAACGGCCACGTCCCGGTTACGATCGCCGCTGCGAAGAGAACAAGGGTTCGCATTGCGTCTCCACCCTTTGGATTCGATCGGCTGCCTGACTTAAAAATATCGATACTGACACTTGCATGCCATAACGATTCCAACGGGGCTTTGTTCTGTTACCGCGGGTTGAAACGTGAGGCGTCGCGGCTATCAACTCTATGTGGGCGGGGAAAAAGTGTCGGAACCCTCGCAGCAAAGACCCGTTACCGGCGCATGTCGAGGCATCTTCACCGGGATGATCCCTGCCCCGAATGTGGTGAGCGTTTGATCCACAGCGGTGCAATCTGGGCTTTTTTCATGCGCTCGTCATTTCTGAAATGCCCCAACTGCAAACTGATTGCGTGGAAACATGCAACCGCCTATGGCCGCAGACGGGAGCAGCATAGGGAAGCCCGGGCTTGGCATTTAGGCGCGTTTCTCAGGTCGCCGTTTTTCAGGCCCCCGTTTTTCAGGCGCCGCCGACGAGCTTAGCGGCCTCTTCTTCGAGCTCGGCGGCTAAAGCTTCCACTTCAGCGACAAGATCGTGATTGTAGAGGGTGGCGGCAAGTTCCCGGTAGCGCAGGATGCGCCCGCGCAAGGTCAAAAGTTTTTCTGACGCCTCTGTTTTGACAATCGGCGCGGCGGCGTCGCATTGCGCCGTATCTCCACCGGAATCAAACCTTTCAGGCCTAAAACAAAGCATAGGCGCCTCCAGCCGAGTCGCCCCCTTCCCATGACCGTGAGCCTAGGCTCGGCTGGTAAACAAATGGTAAATTAGAGACCGTTTCCCCCCTTATTGCGTGCTCGTGAAGCTTCGCACCAGTCCCCGCGCTCCGGTGCCTTGGGCGAGATGACGTTCGAGAAACGGCATGATCCGCTGCATCTCGCCGGCAAAGCCGAAGGGCGGATTGACGATCAGCAATCCCGCCGCCGACAGCCGTTCCCGTGTTTCTTCTCTCTTTTCCTCCGGCGCGCCGACATCGAGTTCCACCCTCAAGAGGGACGCGATGCCCGCGTTCAGCAATTCGCCGGCCGATGCCCCCACGAGCGCGCGTTCCTTTGCCGGATACCAGAAAAGGAAAATCCCCGTCGCGAAACGGGCGTGCGCCGCGAGCAGCGTACGTGTCGCCCGGGCAAATTCATCCTCCGCCTCATAGGGCGGATCGATCAGCACGACACCGCGCCGTTCCGGAGGCGGCAAAAAACGCGGCAGTTCGCGCACATAGTCGCCTTGCACGACGCGAACACGCTTTTCATGCGCAAGCGCGGCCGAAAGCGCGGCCTGTTCCTCGGGGTGTTTTTCGATCGCGATCAGCCGGTCCTGCGGGCGCAGGAATTTGGACGCGATGAGAGGCGAGCCGGGATAGGCGCCTTCCCCGAAGCCGCGCACGCATTCGCGATAGAGATCCAGCACACCGGGCACGGATGGCGCGCGCAACAACCGTTTTATGCCGGCTTCCGCCTCGCCGGTCTTTTTCGCTTCTTCGCCCGCGATGTCATAAAGCCCACGTCCGCCATGGGTGTCGATCACCGCAAAGGGCGTCTGCTTCTTGCGCAAATGCAGCAACACGGCGACGAGTGCCGCATGTTTCAGGCAATCGGCGAAATTCCCGGCATGAAAGGCGTGGCGGTAATTCATGGGCGGGCGCGAGAGAAGGCCGCGCGGGTATCCTACTCCTTGGCGCGCTCCAGATAGGCACCGTCTTCGGTCTGGACCACGACGCGCGTGCCCACATTGATATGGGGCGGCACCATAGTGCGCGCGCCATTGGAAAGCACCGCCGGCTTGAACGAAGACGATGCCGTCTGGCCCTTCACCACGGGCTCGGTCTCCACAACCTCCAGCACCACGCGCGCCGGCAATTCCATGGAAATCGGCACGCCCTCGTACTGGCTCATGCTCACTTCCATGTTCTCTTGCAGATAGACCGCCGAGTCTCCAAGGATATCCGCAGACACATGGATCTGCTCAAAATTCACCGGATCCATGAACACGTAATGCTCGCCGTCCTTGTAGAGATAATTGAACGTACCCTGGTCGATAAAGGCCTTCTCAACCGAATCCGTCGTGCGGTAGCGTTCCACCGTCTTCACGCCGTCGGAGATGCGGCGCATTTCCAGATGCGTCACCGGCGTGCCCTTGCCAGGATGGATGTTTTCGGCGCGTATGACGGCATAAAGCTTGCCGTCCTTCTCCACGACGTTGCCCTTGCGAATACTGCTGGCGATGACTGAGACCACGCGATGCCTCTTTGATTGTGCCCGGACTAGGTTTTTGGGCCGTGCCCCACGCTTGGGCCGGTGCCCACGATTGGGCCGGTGCCCACGCTTCGGCCGGGGTCATAGCAGTTGCATTCGCAAGGGCCAAGATGGCCCGCGCGGACCATGACCGGCCCCTCGCCCTGGTGGGATCGCGGCGTCCATGCCGACCGGCGGCCGTTGTTGCTGGCGCGCGGGCGTGTCCGTGATGCTCTCCGCCACTATTTCGCCGGTGAGGGCTTCATCGAGGTCGAATGCGGCGCGCTCCAGACATCGCCGGGCAACGAGGCCCATCTGCACGCATTTTCAACGGAACGGATCGGCACCGATGGCGCGCTCAGGACGCTGTACCTTCACACCTCACCAGAATTTGCCTGCAAAAAGCTGCTTGCGGCAGGCGAACGCCGCATCTTCACCCTGGCGCCCGTCTATCGTAATCGCGAGCGCGGCGATCTGAACGCGTCCGAATTCACCATGCTGGAATGGTATCGCGCCGAGGAGCCCTATGCCTGCGTGATCGTGGACTGCCTGGCGATCCTGAAGCAGGCCGCGGGCGCGGTGGAAAACACTCTCTTCCGCTTCCGGGGGATCGAATGCGATGTCTCCCTCAAGCCTGAACGCATCAGCGTGTGCGATGCGTTCAGGCTTTACGCAGGCATCGATCTCTTGGCGACGCTGGACACGGAAGGCGCAGCGGATCGGAACGCGCTGGCGGGGGCGGCAGAAACTGCCGGAGTAAAAATCGCGGCAGACGATTCCTGGTCCGACATCTTCAGCCGGATACTGACAGAGCGAATCGAACCGCGTCTCGGCCTCGGGGCACCGACCGTGTTGGACCGTTATCCGCGCGTCGAAGCGGCACTCGCGCGAGCGGCGTCCGACGACCCGCGCGTGGCCGAGCGCTTCGAGCTTTATGTCTGCGGCGTCGAACTGGCGAATGGCTTCGGCGAACTGACCGACACGGTGGAACAGCGCCGCCGCTTCGAAGCGGAGATGGCCGAGAAAGAACGCATCTATGGAGAGCCTTATCCGATCGACGAGGATTTCCTGGCGGCGCTCGGCCATATGCCCGAGGCTTGCGGCGTCGCGCTCGGCTTCGACCGCCTGGTGATGCTGGCGACCGGCGCGCAGCGGATTGGCTCGGTCATGTGGACCCCGCCGGTGGCGTGACGCGCCTCGTGCTTCGTGATTAATCGCCGGACTCGGATGCGCCTGCCAAGGGAAAGAAATATGCTCGATAGACGACGCACGTTGCGGACGCCGGAGGAATTGGCGGCAGCCGGACTGATCGAAGCCTGTCAAACCGGCGCGCTTGCCCCTGTTGCCGAGCGCTATGCCATCGCCATCACGCCGGCCATTGCGGACCTCATCGACACGGCCGATCCCAACGATCCCATCGCGCGGCAGTTTGTGCCCTCGCCCGCCGAAGGCGACACGCACCCGCAAGAACGCGCCGACCCCATCGGCGATGAGCGCCACAGTCCGGTCGCGGGCATCGTGCATCGCTATCCCGACCGCGTACTGTTGAAGCTCACCCATGTCTGCCCGGTCTATTGCCGCTTCTGTTTTCGCCGCGAGATGGTGGGCCCCGGGGAAAATCAGGTACTCGGCGCAGACGAACTGGATGCCGCCCTCGCCTATATCGCCGCGCATGCCGAAATCTGGGAAGTGATCCTGACCGGCGGCGATCCCTTCATGCTGTCGCCGCGGCGGCTGGCGCAAGTAACCGCGCGGCTGTCGGCGATTGCGCACGTCAAAATCCTGCGCTGGCACACGCGCATGCTCAGCGCCGATCCCGAACGCGTGACACCCGAACTCGTGCGCGCGATTCGCACGGATAAGACCACCTATGTCGTCGCGCATGTGAATCACCCGCGCGAACTAACCGATGCCGCCCGGCGCGCCGCGTCCCGCCTGGTTGAAGCCGGCATTCCCCTCCTGAGCCAAAGCGTGCTTCTCAAAGGCGTGAACGACGATTTAGCGACTCTGGAGGCCCTGATGCGCGCGCTCGTGGAGTCGCGAATCCAGCCCTATTATCTTCATCACATGGATCTGGCGCCCGGAACCGCGCATTTCCGAACCAGTATCGCCGACGGTCAGGCATTGGTGCGCGAATTGCGCGCCCGGATATCCGGCCTCTGCCAGCCGCATTACGTGCTGGACATTCCTGGCGGCTACGCCAAGGCGCTGCTCAATTCTTGCGATGCCGAACGGGCCGGGCCACTCCACCGCATCCGCGACGGAGAGGGCAAATTGCACGACTATCCCTTTGCCTGACGTGTCAAAAAAGTGTGTTCGTGCTATGAGTGTGCCACGAGGGGTTGAAATGATCGGCGCAGCGCCGATCTATCGCAGGCATTCATCGTGCGCTTGCCGGCTCGGGAAGCCCACCTTGTGCATATGGAGATAACGCCATGAACAAACTGATTCTGCCGTTGTTGCTCGCCACAGCCGCGTTCGCCACACCGGCATCGGCGAATTGGTTTCACAACCCGTATCAAGGCATTAACCGCAATATCGGCTCGGCACCGAACCCCACGCCCGCCGACATCCAGGAGATGCGGTTGCCCCAGGCCACCAAGGTCGAAACCCCGATGCTGAACTATACGGTCGTGGAACCGGCTAAGGACCCGAACAAGACCGCGAGTGCGGCCACCTCGGCCAATGCCCCGGCGCAAGGCGCAGGCACGGTACCGGCGGCGGCGCCGTCGCGCTGACGCCCTGTTTGCAAGATCACAGATTGGCGGGCCCGTTGGCCCGCCTTTTTGTTGCCGCAAACGGCACAAGTAACTTATTGATTTCTCAAGCGAATGTTGAAGCTCTTGACGGCGGCCCCCAATGCCGTTTCGCGCGTTTTATATGGGAGGCTTGCTCACCCCAAGGAGTTCCCAATGAAAACGGCTAAAACCCTGATGTCATTGCTGCTTCTATCGACGGTGTCGGTCGCGCCCGCTTACGCGAACTGGTTCAGCAATCCACGGACCAATACCATGATGAATATCGGTTCAGCGCCCAATCCGACACCCGCCGACCTGCGGAGCATTGGCGATTCCACAGCGGTCGCCCTGAACGGCAACGCGGGATCGCGAGAGCCGGTGGAACGTGTCGCCTATGTGGCCGCGGACCGTTCTCATGCCGTCAGGCGGGAACAACTGACGCGTCTGGAGGGCAAGGCCGTATTTGGCGCTCATGGCGTCAGGCTCGGTTCGATCCTGACCGTTAACTTGGCCGCACGGATGGCAGAAGTTCAGACTCCAAGCGGTATCGCGGTAGCCATGCCCGTGGGCCTGCTTAGGGATCGGGGAAACCATGTCGCGGCACCGACGATTTCCCGCGCGGATATGACGGCCATGGCCAAGACGCAAACCGGCCATACCATTGCGATCAATATCGATCGGCGCCGCCCATCCCGAGGATAGCCATCGACGATAGATCGGCTGTCCGTCCTGTAACGCGAAATCGAGGGCCATGGCGGACAACCGCCGTGGCCCTTGTTTTTGTTGGCAAAAGTAACCTTAGAGCGGCAAAATTTTTCACCAAGGACGCGTCTATGGGTGTAAATAGGGCCGGGGGGAGGTTGCCTCGTATCCGTGCCGAAGAGCACGAAGGCCGCCTCAATGTATGCATGTGAGGACACATCCACTAAATTTCCCAGATCACGTGCAGTCGCAATCGCATAGAAAATATGCCGCTAACAGGCTGGAGCAACGGTCAGGACATGGATGGTAATGCGGCGAGTGGACAGACCGGTGAATCGGCTGCCTCGCGATCAAGCCAAAGCGTAGAGCACATTCCGGGAGTACGCGTGGACGTGGATACCGGCCAAGTTTCGGATCGAATATCCGGACTTCCTCCAACCAATATCAACGACCCCAGCTATTTCCACAAAGTCGTCGATTGCCAATGGGCGTGTCCGGCACATACGCCGGTTCCGGAATATATCCGGCTGATCGCCGCGGGGCGTTACAGCGACGCGTACATGGTCAACTGGCATTCGAATGTGTTTCCCGGTGTGCTCGGACGCACGTGCGACCGTCCTTGTGAACCCGCCTGCCGGCGCGGCCGCGTGGAAGAAGGCAAGGCGGCGCAGCCCGTCGCCATCTGCCGGCTGAAACGTGTCGCCGCCGACCACAAGGACGATATCCGTAGCCGGCTGCCTGTCGCAGCCATTGCGAAGAACGGCAAGCGCATCGCGCTGATCGGGGCGGGACCGGCATCGCTGACGGTCGCGCGCGATCTGCTTCCGCTCGGTTATCATTGCGTGGTCTATGATGCGGACGCATCGGCCGGCGGTATGATGCGCACGCAGATTCCGAAATTCCGCCTTCCCGAAACCGTTCTCGACGAGGAAGTGAATTACATCCTCGGTCTCGAGCCCGAATTGCGGCTCGGCAAGCGCATCGAATCCATGAAGGCCGTCCTGGAAGAAGGCTATGACGCGATCTTCGTGGGTTGCGGCGCGCCGCGCGGGCGCGAGCTTGAAGTTCCGGGACGCAAGGAAGCGGCTGCGAACATTCATATCGGCATCGATTGGTTGTCCAGCGTTTCCTTCGGCCACATCGACAAAATCGGCAAACGCGTGATCGTGCTCGGCGGCGGGAACACGGCGATGGATTGCTGCCGCACGTCGCGCCGTCTCGGCGGCGAGGACGTGAAGGTCGTCGTGCGTTCGGGTTTCGAGGAAATGAAGGCGTCTCCCTGGGAAAAAGAAGACGCGATGAACGAAGGCATCCCGATCTCGAATTATCTGGTGCCGAAGGAATTTACCCATGATGACGGCCGTCTCACGGGTGTCATTTTCGAGAAGGTCAAGGCGGAATACGACCCCAAGGGCCGCCGCACGCTGGTTCCTTCCGGCGAGCCCGACGTGCACATGGAGTGCGACGATGTGCTGGTCGCGGTTGGCCAGGAGAACGCGTTCCCTTGGATCGAGCGCGATCTCGGCATCGAATTCGACCGCTGGGATATGCCCAAAGTGAATACCGTCACGATGCAATCGACGCATCCGAAAATCTTCTTTGGTGGGGATGCGGCTTTCGGGCCGAAGAACATCATCTGGGCGGTGGCGCACGGCCATGAGGCGGCCGTTTCCATCGATCTCCTCTGCAGCGGCAACGAGGTGCATCACCGCCCTTCCCCGCTGACAAACCTGTCGAGCCAGAAGATGGGCATCCATGAATGGAGCTATGACAACGATATCTCCGCCGACAAGCGCTACAAGGTTCCCCATGCGCCGCCCGCATTGACGCTGAAGGACGTGCGCATGGAGGTCGAGCTTGGTTTCGACGTCAAACAGGCGTTCATGGAAGCCGAACGCTGCCTCAATTGCGACGTGCAGACGGTGTTCGAAGGGCCCAAATGCATCGAGTGCGATGCCTGCGTCGACATCTGCCCGATGGATTGCATCACCTTCACCGAAAACGGTCCGGAAGTGGAGTTGCGCCAGCGTCTGATCGCGCCCTCCTCTCATCCCGATACGCAGGATCTCTACATCTCGGAAACCTTGAAGACCGGCCGCATCATGGCAAAGGACGAAGACCTCTGCCTGCATTGCGGCCTGTGTGCGGAGCGTTGCCCGACTGGGGCCTGGGACATGCAGAAATTCCTGTTCAACACGGCCAAGGCCGGGTGCCATGTCTAAGCCGATCAAATCCATCAACGATTTTGTCGTCAAATTCGCCAATGTGAACGGTTCGGGCTCAGCGTCCGCCAATGAATTGTTCGCGCGCGCCATTCTGCGCATGGGTGTGCCGATCGCCACGCGCAACATCTTCCCTTCCAACATTCAGGGCCTGCCCACCTGGTTCGAGGTCCGGGTCTCGGCCAAGGGATGGGGCGGCCGGCGCGGCGGTTGCGATCTGATGGTGGCGATGAACCCCCAGACCTGGGACAAGGACCTCGCCTCCATCGACGCCGGCGGCTATCTCTTCTACGATTCCTCCAAGCCGTTGCCGGAATCGAAATTCCGCAGCGACGTGAACATCGTCGGCATGCCTCTGACGGAGATTTGCAACCGCACCTATCACGATCCGCGGCAGCGTCAGCTTTTCAAGAACATCATTTATATCGGCGCGCTGGCAGCCATTCTGGAGATCGACCTCGCCGTGGTCGAAACGCTGATCACGGAGCAATACGGCGCCAAGAAGCCGCTTTTGGAGTCCAACATCCAGGCCGTGCGCATGGGCCACGCCTATGCCAGGGAAAACCTTTCCGGCATTTGCGGCTTGCACGTGGCGCGCGCGAACGCGGTGGGTAACCGTATCTTCGTCAACGGCAATGATGCGGCGGCGCTTGGGTGCGTCTACGGTGGAGCGACGGTGGCCGCCTGGTATCCCATAACGCCCTCAACCTCGCTTGCCGAATCCTTCATGAAATATTGCCGCAAATTGCGCGTCGATCCCGAGACCAAGAAAAACAAATTCGCCATCATCCAGTCCGAAGACGAGATCTCGGCAATCGGCTCGGTCGTCGGTGCCGGCTGGAACGGCGCACGCGCCTTCACCGCAACGGCCGGTCCGGGCATTTCGCTGATGCAGGAATTCCTCGGCCTCGCCTATTTCGCGGAAGTTCCGGCGGTGATTTTCGACGTGCAGCGCGGTGGGCCTTCGACCGGCATGCCGACGCGCACGCAGCAATCCGACCTTCTGGTGTGCGCCTATGCCAGTCACGGCGACACCAAGCATGTTCTGCTGTTCCCGCAAGACCCCGGCGAATTGTTCGAAATGGCGGCCCAGGCCTTCGATCTCGCGGAACGGCTGCAGACGCCGATCTTCGTGATGGAAGACCTCGACATCGGCATGAACGATTGGCTGTGCGAGCCCTTCGCCTGGGACGATGCGCGCAAATATGACCGCGGCAAGATCATGACCGCCGAAGATCTGGATGCGGGCAAGACTTTCGGCCGCTATCTCGATGTCGATGGCGATGCCATCCCCTTCCGCACGCTCCCCGGAACCCACGCCACCAAGGGCGCCTATTTCACCCGTGGCACGTCGCGCGACCGCTTCGCCAAATACAGCGAAGAGGGCTCGGTCTATGTCGACAATATGCAGCGGCTGGTGCGCAAATTCGAAACCGCGAAATCGCTGGTTCCCGCACCGATTCTACACAAGTCCCGTGAAACGGCCCGCCACGGCGTGATCTATTTCGGCTCGACGTCGGCTGCCATGGCCGAAGCGCTGGTGGCGCTCGAATCCGAAGGACTGCACCTGGATATTTTGCGCATCCGGGCCTTTCCGTTCCCCGAAGCGGTGGTCGATTTCATTAACGCCTACGACCAGGTCTTTCTGATCGAGCAGAACCGCGATGCGCAGATGCGCATGCTGCTGGTGAACGAATGCGCCATCGATCCGGCCCGGATCATCTCGGTGCTGCATTATGACGGAACCCCCATCACCGCGCGGTTCATCACGGCAGCAATCGCGGAGCGCTTGCAGATGAAAGCCAAAGAGGCAGCGGAATGACCTACATCGCCAAACCGAAATTCCATCATCCCGCATTGCCAAAAAATTCGCTCGGCTTCACGCATCGCGACTATGAAGGTTCGATTTCCACGCTCTGTGCCGGGTGTGGACATGATTCCATCAGCGCGGCCGTCATCCAGGCCTGTTTCGAGCTGAGCATCGAGCCGCATCGCCTCGCCAAGCTGTCGGGCATCGGCTGTTCGTCGAAAACGCCGGATTATTTCCTCGGCCAAAGCCACGGGTTCAATACCACGCATGGAAGAATGCCGTCGGTTTTGACCGGCGCGAACCTCGCCAATAAGGATTTGCTCTATCTCGGCGTCTCCGGTGACGGCGATTCCGCCTCCATCGGCCTTGGCCAGTTCGTGCATTGCGTGCGCCGCGGCGTGAACATGCTCTACATCACCGAGAACAATGGCGTGTACGGCCTGACCAAGGGGCAATTCTCCGCCACCGCCGACAAGGGCTCGAAGAGCAAGGCGGGCGGCGCCAACAATGATTCCCCGCTCGATCTGGTGGGCATGGCGCTTCTTACCGGCGCTACATTCGTCGCGCGGAGTTTCTCGGGTGACAAGAAGCAGCTCGTGCCGCTGATCATGGCGGGACTGAGCCATCCAGGGCCGGCCTTCATCGACGTCATCAGCCCTTGCGTCGCGTTCAACAATCATCCGGGCTCCACCAAGAGCTTCGATTTCGTGCGCGCTCACAACGAGGCGGTGAACCGCCTGGACTACATGGACCCGCGCGAGCCCATCATTGTCGATTACGCGCCCGGCACCGTCAGCGAAGTGACGCTGCACGACGGCTCGACGCTGCGCCTTGCCAAGCTGCACCCCGAATATGATCCGCACGACCGCGTCGGCGCGATGACCTATATGCAGAGCCGTGCGGCGGCCGGCGAATTGGTGACCGGCCTGATCTACATGGACCCGCAGCCCAGGGACATGCACACCATGCTCAACACGGTGGACGCGCCCCTCAATCGCTTGAGCGAGAAAGAATTGTGTCCGGGTTCCGCGGCGCTGGAAAAGATCAACGCGGGCCTGCGCTGACGCTGTGGCGCGGATCATATTTCTGCTTCCATTCGCGAAGCATGAGATCACCGGCGGTATCAAGACGACGTATCGGCACGCCGAATTGCTCGCCGAATTGGGATTCGACGCCTTCGTCTATCAACCCGGCGGGCCGCCGGCCTGGTTCGAGACCCGCGCCAAGCTCCTGACGCAGCTTGTGCCTGACCCCGGCGACATTCTGGTTTTCCCTGAATCGCTGAACGGACCGCTGATGGACATGATGCGCCTTGAGGCGCGCAAGGTCCTGTTCTGCCAAGCGCACTACTATACGCTGTTCAACGCCGTTGCGCCCGAGACCTATCGGGATTTGGGGTTTGAGCGCGCGGCGTGCCAGAGCACCATCGCCAAGGGCTTTCTCGAGCGTGTTCTGGGACTTTCCAATATTGCCGTTCTTCCCTGCTTCATCGACGGAGAGCTTTTCCTTCCCCGCGCCAAAAGCATGCAGATCGCGGCCATACCCAAGAAATTGCCGCGGGAAGCGGCGGCTATTCAGAAGATTTTCCATCTGAAATATCCCGGCCTGGCCGCAACCCGATGGGAGATCATCGAGGGCCGCTCCGAACGCGAAACAGCGGAGATTTTCGGCCGCTCCGCCATCGTTCTATCGCTGCCGTTTCTCGAATCCTTCGGCTTGGTGCCTCTGGAGGCGATGGCGTCGGGGGCCATCGTTGTCGGATTCACCGGCTACGGCGCACAGGAATACGCGAATTCCCAAAACGGCTTCTGGTTTCCCCCCGACCATCTCGAAGAAGTGGCCGATGCGCTCGCGCAGGTGATCACGGGATTGCAAACAAACGATCCGCAGATCTCGAAGATACGTGAAACCGGCTTCGCCACCGCCGCAGTTTACAGCAAAGATCAGACCCGCGCGGCGCTGAAATCATTCTATGGTTCCTTGATGCAGGACCGGGCGGGAGCCAGCGCATGAAACGCGATTCCAGCACTCCGGCGGGCACAGTCACCCGGCAAATCGTCGACAGCGAAGTCCTCAAAACCAATCCGCTCGGCGATTCCACGAGCCGCATCGTCGATGTGTATGTCCCGGCCGGCCATGACGGCCACGGTTTGCCGCTGCTTGTCGATCTCGTCGGCTTCACCGCAGGCGGACCGGCGCACACCAATTGGCGCAATTTCACCGAGAACATTCCAGAACAGGCGGACCGGCTGATCGCAACCGGAGCCATGCCGCCTTGCGTCATCGCATTTCCCGATTGCTTCACCAGGCTCGGCGGCAACCAGTACATCAATTCCGCGGGCATCGGCCGCTGGGCGGATTTCCTGCTCCAGGAAGCCGTGCCCTTTGTCGAACGTGCATTCGGCTGTGGCGGAGCGGGCAAACGCGGCCTCTTCGGCAAAAGTTCGGGCGGTTACGGCGCCATCGTCCATGCTCTGCTGTACCCGGATTTCTGGGCGGCATCGGCCTGTCATTCCGGCGACATGGGTTTCGAACTCCTCAACATTCCCGAAATGCCGCGCGTCTTGCGCGCGTTGGCCAAACAGGGCGGCACCAAAGGCTGGCTCGAAGCTTTCTTCGCCAAGCGCAAGGTGAAGGATGACGATATCCATGTCCTGATGATGCTCGCCATGTGCGCGACCTACGACCCGGATCCGAGAGCGTTCATGGGCGTGCGCCTGCCGGTCGACATCGAAACCTGCACCTTCATTCCCGAGCGCTGGGCCAATTGGATGAAATGGGATCCGTTAAACCTGGTCGAGATCCATCATGCGGGATTGAAGCGGCTGAAGGCCCTCTTCATCGATTGCGGCGATATCGACCAGTACAACCTCGTCTACGGCGCCCGCCGCATGCACCGGGCGCTGCAAACCTATGGAGTCGCACATATTTACGAGGAATTTCCGGACGATCATTCCGGGATCGACTACCGCATGGATCGCAGCCTGCCGGTGCTGGCCAAGGCACTCGCGCGCTAGCGCGTGTCCAATTCCGCAGCATGAGCCGCCGCGGACCGTGAAAATGCATCAGCGCCGGTTGCCCGGTAAAAAAGGTTCAGTAACCAATTTCCCCTAGATTAAGCCGCATGGGGAGAGGTTTCTTACCGCTCGTCGCCGTGCTGCTGTTTGCTGCGTGCAATCCGGCGGGTGCGACGAATTTCACGGCTGAAGTCGTCGATCAGGACGGCCATCCGGTCGTGAACGCCGTGGTCAGCCTGATTTCCGAAACCAAGGCATCCATGCCCGCGGCGTTAACGCATCTCGCCACAGAAAAGACCATCGATCAACGCAACGAGACGTTCCTGCCGCTGGTGACCATCGTGCCCAAGGGCGGGCATGTCGTCTTTGCCAATAACGATCAGACCACGCACCAGGTCTACTCCTTCTCCGCGATCAAACAATTCGAGATCACGCTTGCGCGCGGCGAGAAATCGCCTCCCGTCGCCTTCGAGAAGGCCGGCATTGCCGCCTTGGGCTGCAACATCCACGATCACATGATCGCCTACGCCTTCGTGGCGGAAAGCCCGTGGACTGCGCTGACCGGTGCAGACGGGCGCGTCACGATCGCCGATGTGCCTGCAGGAAATTATCAGGCGCAGGTCTGGCATCCGAGATTTCCGCCCGGCCGTGAGCCGCCGAGTCTGCGTGCCGTGCTGTCGGGCGATACCACGCACCTTTCCGTGAGCGTCAAGCTGCCCTATGCCGCCACCGCGTCCCGCGGCCATGCGGGCAGCTACTAGGGCCATGCGATGAGTTTCCGCAAACGCCTTGCGCTCTTTCTGATGGTAACCCTGATCGGGGTACAGGTGATCACCGCGATCTTCGCTTACGGCGTCATCCGCGGAAATTTGGTCGAACAGGCCAAGAACGAACTCAAATCGACCGCGTCGGTCTTCACCCGTCAGCTCAACGTGCTTTCCGAACGCGTCAGCGACGATGTCGAAGTGCTCTCCCTCGACTACGCGCTTCGAAAGGCCGTCGCGGAGCACGATCAGGCCACTGTGCTTTCCGCGCTGCGCAACCACGGCAATCGTGTCGGTGCCACGCGGATGATGCTGGTGGGACTCGACGGAAAGATCACGGCCGATACCACGGACGAACGCGCGGTCGGAACCGCGTTTCAGTTTTCCGACCTGATCGAAACTGCGAGCGCGAACGATCAAGGCACATCGCTCGCCGTTCTGGACGGCGCGATCTATTGGATTGTGGTCGTGCCGGTCCGCGCGCCCGTTCCCATCGCGTTCATTGCGGCATGCGTCCCGGTGAACGATGCGCTTCTGGAAAAGCTGCGCCAGCTTTCCTCCGTTCCACAATCGCTCGCGCTTGCTACCACCGATGCGCGCGGGAATTGGGCTGTCGTTTCAAAAACCGCAGGTTACGCGCCGACAGTGCGGCTCACATCCCAGACAGCGTCGATACCGCAGGATTCGATTATCGCAACCGAGCAGAAGGACGATCGCCTCGCGATGATGGCGCGGCTGGCGACCTCCCAATCCAGCCGTCCCGTCGTTGCCGTCCTCGACTATTCTCTGGAAGAAGCCCTGAACGCCTATCGCGTGGTGATCACACCCATGCTTCTGGTGCTGGGCGGCGCGCTGCTGGTTGCGCTCGTGGGGGCCATGCTGATCGCGCATGGCGTCTCGCGACCGTTGGAGACGCTCGCGGCCACCGCACGGCGCATTGCCAAGGGCGACTACACACCGATGCCCGCAATCGGCCGCAGCGATGAGATCGGCGAGCTTTTGCTGGCGCTGAACAACATGACGCAATCGATCGCCGAACGCGAAACCGCGCTCAAGAGTGCGGTCGCGTCTCTGGAACTGGCGCGCAACCAGGCCGTGAAGGCCAGTGAAGCGAAATCGCAATTCCTTTCCAACATGAGTCACGAGCTTCGCACCCCCTTGAATGCGATCATCGGATTTTCGGAGATGATTCATCGTCAGGTGCTCGGTCCCATCCCAGTCCAGCGTTATGTCGAATATGCGCACCACGTCTTCGATAGCGGCAGGCGCCTGCTTTTCCAGGTTGAAGAAATGCTGGACCTGTCCGACGCGGAATCCGACAAACTATCGCTGGCGCGCATATCTTTAAAGCCAGGCAGCCTGTTGTCGGCCAGCCTCGAAACTCTCGCACCATTCGCCGCGAAATCCGGCGTGAGGCTGGATATCTGCGGTGAGATGGGGTCATGGCCGCTCATCGCCGCGGACGCAGCGAAGCTGGAGCAGAGCCTGACCAATGTCGTGCACAACGCCATCAAGTTCACGCCGGCCGGCGGCCTCGTAACGGTGTCCGGAGGTTGCGCCGGCAGCATGTTGAAGATCACCGTTTCTGATACGGGTGTCGGCATCCGTTCCGAAGATCTCGACCTCGTGGTCCGTCCGTTCCATCGCAGGAAGTCCGCATTCGATGCCGTGTATCAGGGCGCCGGTCTCGGACTTCCCTTCGCCAAGACCATCATCGATCTGCATGGCGGCACACTCGCCATCCAAAGCACCCAGGGCATCGGCACGACGGTCACGATGGAGTTGCCGCTGGCCATGGATGCCACAGCCCTCAACCACGCGGCGTGACAGATATGCGCAAACTGCTCGCGGCACTTTTCCTGATCGGTTCCTGCTCGGCCGCGTTCGCCGTCGATTTTCATTTCGACGGCTATGTCGATCTGCGGCTGATCGTGCCGTCGAACCAGGAGTCGTGGCAAGACGGCCAGTTGGGAAAGCTTCGCTATGGAGCCGAAGACGGCAAACCGGAACTGCGCATGGCCGAAGCGGTCGGACAGGGAGTGGCCTTGATCACGCCGGAGCTGATGGCTTTGGCGGTGGTGCGCATCGAGCCCGAGCAACGCACGTTCCTCGATTTTCTCGAGGCTTATGCGCGATACCGGCCGGTATCGACGACGCCGTGGCGCTGGTCGGTCAAAGCGGGAGCCTTCTTCCCGCCGATCTCGCTCGAGAACACCGAAATCGGCTGGACCAGCCCGTGGACGCTGACGCCTTCGGCAATCAATACCTGGGTCGGCGAAGAACTGCGCACCATCGGTGTGGAAGGCGCGCTCGAATGGCGCAGCGAGGAACGCACCATCACGGCCATGGCCTCTGTCTTCGGCTGGAACGATCCGGCCGGCGCCCTGATCGCCGACCGCGGCTGGGCGCTGCACGACCGCGTAACCGGACTCATCGACCGTCCGCGCGAACCCGATGTCATCGCCGCAAAAATCGGGGTGAGCGTACCGCTCTATACCTATGAGGCGCTCGAGATCGACGACCGGCCCGGTTGGTATGCGGCCGCATCGTGGGACGAAGCCGGTTTGGGATTTCTCAACCTGATCTATTACAACAATGAGGCCGATCCGGCGGCGGTTCGCAGGGACACGATAGCGTGGCGGACCGACTTCTGGGATGTGGGCGCACGCACCCAATTCGGCGACGTCACGCTGATGGCGCAGGCTACGACCGGCCAGACCATGATCGTGCCGAATGCCTTCTTCTTCAGCGATACCACGTTCAAATCCGCCTATCTGCTGGCGGGATGGACGATCGTGCAGGACTGGCGTGTCGCTGCGCGGGCCGATGTGTTCTCCACCGACGAAAAAAATCCCTTTCCTGGAAACCAGAGCGAGCACGGCAACGCACTGACGTTTGCCGTGAACTATCTGCCCTATGACTGGCTTCGCCTGACCGCCGAAGCGATCCGCGTCGACAGTACGCGCAACCAGCGGACATTGGCGGGGCTGAACCCGCGCGCCGTGGAAAATCAGCTCCAGCTCAGCGCGAAATTCTATCTGCCCTGATCGAGCGGATAGCCCTTAAGTCCGCTCACGCCATAGATCGCATATTCGTCGATCGTGGCCCCATTTCGGACGCGTGAAATATGGGCGAGCGGCATAATCCGTGCAAAATGCGCCGCCAATAGCTGAGATTGGTCGTTGCGCGTTTCGGTCACGTAAAGCAACGGACCTTCGAACAAAGCGCGCGGCGGCTCCGGCTCATCGAGATAGCGAACGCGCTCATTCACCTGCACCACGGGCGGGTGCGACGGCAGATAGAAGCTGAGCCATCCCGTCAGTGCGTAACCCGTTGTGAGAACCGCACGCGCATGCGTCCGATTGCGCAGCGCTTCGATCTGGTTCGCAACCGGGTCAATTCCGAACGCGAGCAGCCGCGAAACCGGATCGCGAACCCGCGGGATGATCCCCCAGAGCGCCTGGGCATAGACGACCGCCAGCATTGCCCCCGCGAACGGGACGGCAATGCGCCGCGAAAGCCGCAGGAACCAGGGCGATCCCTTCTGCTCCACGCGCAAGCAGGTGGCCGCGGCGGCAAGCACAAAGGCAGGGTACAGGAAGGACGGCCAGTTTCCCTGCACGCGATCATGCAGCGCGTGCCAGGCGAAATAGATTACCGGCGGCGCGATCATCGCGAAAAGAAGCGCGGGCTCGGACCGCATCCCCTCGCGTGACCGAAAGATCATGACCACGCCCGCCACGCCCAATATGGCGATGAACGGGGTGGCGAGCGCCAATTGGCCCCCGAGAAATTCCACAAGAAATCGCAAAGTGAACCCGCCCTCATCCAGACGGCCGAATTGTTTTGCGAAGGAAATCCAATCGTGCTCCGCATTCCACAAAAGAACGGGCACGAACATCAGCAGTCCAATGGCGGCGCCTAGATAGGGCCAGAACGATAGAAACCATCGCCGCTCCCGAGGCACGATGGCAAGCCAGGCCAGAATTCCCACGCCGAGAAAGAAGCCAGTGTATTTGGACAATAGCGCAAAGCCCGCCGCGACACCGGCCGCGATCCACCAGAGGCCATTTCCCGTTTCCGCGACCTTCGCCAGCGTAAGCAAAAGAAACGCGGCCGCCGCGATTTGCGGTGAGTCCGGCGTGGCGACCAGCGCCTCAACGCCGATCATCGGCATCACATTGAAGAACAATGCCGCGAGCACCGCGCCATATTCGCTCTTGAGAATAAGGCGTCCAGACCGCCACACCGCCCAACTTGCCAGAACGGACAGCAGCCACGGCACGAAGCGAACGCCCCAGCTCGTGTCTCCGAACAAGGCTGTTCCGGCGGCGATCGTAAAGGCGATCAATGGCGGATGATCGAGATAGCCTGCCGCAAGATGCTTTGACCACAGCCAGTAATAGGCTTCATCATACGAAAGCGGCGTCAGGCCCGCGACAATGCCGCGAACCAGGATGAGAGCGAGAACACAGAGCACCACCGCGCGAATAGGATTCTCATGAGAGATCGATCTCATGCAATACGCCGCCGTGGGAGGAAAAAGACGAAGGGGATGTGCGGCATCCGATGAGCGACTCGGGCGGGAGCGGTCAGACCAAGGCGGTGGTAGCGGATGGTTCGTGCTCCCGCAAGGACAGTCCCATCGCCTCTTGGGCCGGCTTGCGGGAATCCATTAAAAAAATCGCCAGAGCGTCCAGCCGTTTACGCATGAAACCTGCGCTTGGATAATGCTCCGCGTCTCCTTATCATCGCGCCCGCCCGGCCAACAGGCGAAGCGCGGAGGACAGGGTGCAAGAGAACGAGATCAGCTTCAAACCGAAAAAATCCGTCGCTCTGTCCGGAGTTGTCGCCGGGAATACGGCCCTGTCGACGGTCGGCCATTCCGGCAACGATCTGCATTACCGGGGCTACGACATTCTGGACATCGCCAATCGCTGCGAGTTCGAGGAGATCGCCCATCTGCTGGTGCATGAGCGGCTGCCGGGCGCCGGCGAACTCGCGGCCTACAAGGCCAAACTCCGCGCGATGCGCGGCATTCCGGCCAATGTGAGGACGGTGCTGGAAGCGATGCCGGCCGCGGCCCACCCGATGGATGTGATGCGGACCGCCGTGTCCGCGCTTGGCTGCATCGCGCCCGAAAAAGACGGCCACAATCC
>DASYEG010000070.1:0-2308 GCA_036499145.1 Micropepsaceae bacterium
CGATTTCAACGACGCGTCGAATTTCCTTGACCTGTTCATCAGCGGCGGCGGCAACAATTGGGGCGGCTACAGCAACAAGGAATTCGACCGGATGCTGAACGCCGCCAAGGCCGATCCGAACAGCGAGACTCGCGGCGCCAAGCTCGCCGCAGCGGAAGCGATCTTATTGAAGGACCAGGTGGTGATGCCGCTCTTCTTCTGGGTCAGCGGCAATCTGGTCCGGCCTTACGTCAAAGGCTGGCAAGCCAATGCGCTGGACAAGCACCGCGCCCGCTGGATCAGCATCGACGAAAAGGCCCGTGCCGCCACGCTTGGATGACAGGTTTCGCCACTGGCCTTGCCGCAGAAAATCGGGCAATTTCCCGCACAAGCGACCCCATAGCTCAGCAGGATAGAGCGGCGGTTTCCTAAACCGTAGGCCGGAAGTTCGAGTCTTCCTGGGGTCGCCAGTTATTTCCGATCCGGCGACGAAGCCCAATCATACAGCGACACCGCCAGATCGACCGGCTCCTGCTCATCCTCGGGCAACACCAGCCGTTCGGCCACCAGTTTTTTGGCCACCGCATCGGCCTTGGCGCGATACGCCTCGCGGCTGGCATAGCGTTCCTCGACCGAGAGACGGGAATCGCCGCTGGCTTCGCGCTGCGCCTTGGTGCGGGCAAAGGGGTGGAAGGATCCCATCTCCCCGAAAAGCTGATCGCCGGACCCGATTGCGGGATCGCGGAAATTCCAGCCGCCATAGGTGCCGACCGGAACTTCAATGGCAGGAAGCCGGATACCTGCGCGGCTGTTGCCATTCGCATCCACCGCCGGAACCAGATTCACGTAAATCTGCCCGACCACCGGCGGCTCGCGCACGATGCCCTTGCTCCAATCCGGACCGAAATCGAGGCGATAGGTTTTCAGATAGGGAACGGGGAAATGCACACCCGGAATGTTCGGCCAGCCCGCCTTCTCGGTCGGCACCAACGTGCCATCGGCGATATGCGGAATGCGGCTGTCCGGCGGCAGCGTTCCCTCCACCACCCATTGATCCATGTCGCGCAGCAATGCGCGCACCACGGGATTGCGCTGTACGGGATTGTTCAGAGCGGCCGCGCCAGTCGCTTGAACCGGCGGCATGGGACCGAAAGCGTGCGGGCCCGACGACACGAAATAGATCCGCGCATTGGCGGGCGGCGCGACATCCCGTGTGCCGGTCACATCGGTATGGATGAGCGAACCGGCGCGGTTGAAATATTCCGAATTGCTGAAGATGTGAAAGATCTTTGGCGCGACATGCCGGGCCTCGGCGGGGCCCAGCATCGAGTCCGTCTTACCCAGGATGGGATCGCTCTCCACCGCGTCCGTGAAAGGAAACATGTCGGCGGGATAGAAGACGTTGAAGAACTGCTCCGCGTCGCGCGATGCCTGGCCGAAACGGTAGTTGAAGGATCCGCGTCCTGCACCGCCCACTTCGTCCAGCACGCCGTCATAGACCTGGCGGCCCTGTTCGTCTTCGTTGAAGCCTTCATAAAGGAACTGCCGCAGGAAGCGCCCGCTCTGCGATACGCCCCAGCCATAGGCATATTTGATGGTCGGCATAGGATTGGCGGGCGTACGGTCATACTTCAGAAAGCTGACCAGATCGCGCGTGCCTGCGAGGCCTGTGCCGACCACGCGGGGATCGCGCGCACGATAGACCACGTCATAGATGCGCCCCAGCTCGAACCCGCCATCCAGTGAAACGCTGGCGTCACCCACGAAATGCCATTTCGCGCGCGGGATCACTTGCGGCTTGTCCGCCGCACGGTCCCGCACCGTCATCACACTGTCCGGGCCGTCGGGATCGTCGATTGGATAGGCAAGATGGTTGCGATCGGCCAAAGACTGGGTCGGCGAATTGTCGTTGGGAATGAAATTGCCGCGCACCAGGCCGGTGATCTTCTTGCCGCCATTTGTGGCGATGGGCATATCCATCCGCATCTGGCCGTTCGGCACATCCCATTGCCAGCCCATCCAGACCAAGGTGTAACCTTGGTTCATCAGCGCGCCATTGCCGAACTCTTCCGCCGTCTGCGGATCGCGGCTGCCTTTCGCCTTCTGGAACATCGATAGCATCGCCTTGCCGCCGCGATTGCCCACTTCGTCAAACAGCCTGCCATTGCCGCGTGACGGATCGACGGGCTTCAGCATCATGAAATCGGCGGTGAATTCCACCTGCCCTTGCGCATTCTTCGGCGCCAGATCGAGATCAATAATGTTCTTGTTGATGGCAAGTTTGGGGTCGAGCGCGAACTCCACTTTGCCGCTGAGCTTTTCATAGGCG
>DASYEG010000071.1:0-4701 GCA_036499145.1 Micropepsaceae bacterium
GCCTGAAAATTGCGAGATGTCCGCATCGGTCTTCTTCAGTTGATAAAGATGCCGGCTCAACACCTCGTAGCTCTCCTGCAATTTCGCGATGTTATAGGAATGATAGGAAAACCCGCCGGCGGCATATTCGTCGATGGTTAGTTGTGCCGCGCGGGCGATTCGTTCCAGCATCGGCAGGTCGGCGCCTTTCAAATCGGCGGCCGTCAGTCCGTCCCAGGGAAGATAATAACGATTGAGATAGGTGTTGCCGAAGGCCGCATGCGACAGAGCCGGCGCATCGGAGAACCCCATCCATTCGTCTTCTTTCGCACCCATGGTTTCGGCTGCGATCAATGCGTAGCGTGTGAGTTGATGAACGAAGGTGCGGCCCACCTGGCCGGCGGGTTTCTCCAACGGAAATGCGTGCAGGATTCGTGCGGCGTCCCAGGGAAGACGCGACACCAGAGTGCGGCAAAACACGGGATCCGCGAGCAATCCGAGAAAAGACTGGCTGTAGGCGGCGATGTCCGTGGTGCTGCGGTGACGCAAACGAAGGATCAGCGATGTCATTCTGCGTGGCGCGGAGCCCGCCAAATCCGCGATGCGGATCAGCTTGCGGATGTTCGCGAGCACGTCGGCGACGAATTCCACCCGGTCTTCCTCCGAAGCGCTGGCCAGAAATTGCGCGCCCGCCCGGACATATTTGGTGATCGAACCAAGGCTCGCGCGGGCGGGAAAAATGTAGACCAGGCCGAGCGCGCTGTAGGCCGCCGCATAGAGGAACCCGCCGGCCATTTCCCAGCCGAATGGGTTGCCGAGGAAAGATGGAAACGAGTCGTTGTAATGGGCACAAAGCGCCGCTGTCACGACGCAGAGGAACCCCAGGCCGGAAACCGCATAGAGCGTGCGCAGCCCAATCCCGAGCACCCGCAGGCGAAAGACATAGATGGGTTTCAGGAATTGCGGGATCAGCAGGAATATGCCGAGACCCGCAACGGCATCACCAATCGAGAAATAGGGATTGTAGTTCAGCAATGGCCCCGGGCCCCTCGCGCCTGTCGTCTATCTGTAACCCGAAGCGACCTTCCATCGCCAGACTTTGTGCGGTGTTTCAGGAAGCTGACACCGAACCGCGTGGGATTGCGCGTTCCAAATGGCGGAAGAAAGCATCGCTGTTAAGACCGTTTCCGGTCGCGTTCCGGATGATGTCTTCCGCCTGGAGGCGCGAGCCGATCCGGTGCACATGGGACCGCAGCCAGCCCAGCAGGCCCGCGAAATCGCCGTGTTCGATTTGCTCCTCAAGAGGAGATTCGCGCGCGTAGCTTTCCGCCAATTGCGCGGCATAAAGACTTCCCAGCGTATAGGTCGGAAAATAGCCGAAGCTGCCGAGCGACCAGTGCACGTCCTGCAGCACGCCTTCGCGGTCCGATGCGGGTGTCGCTCCGATCAAGGTGGCGCTGCGCTCGCGCCAGACCTGGGGCAAATCGCGGACCGGAAGGCTTCCGGAAAGGAGCGCCAATTCCAATTCATAGCGCAGCACGATGTGCAGATGATACGACATCTCGTCGGCGGCGACGCGATTCACTCCGGGCCTGACGACGTTGACGGCACGGCAGATTGCCTCGCCGTCGAGGCCTCTGACGGCATTGGGAAAGGATGCTTGCAGAATCGGGAACATGTAGCGCCAGAAGGCGGGGCTGCGTCCGACATGATTCTCCCAGAGGCGTGACTGACATTCGTGCAGCGCCATGCTGGGGGCTTCGCCCAGCAGTGTGTCGCGGTCGGCGGGATCGAAGCCCTGATCGTACAGACCGTGTCCGCCTTCATGCATGGTGGCGAGGATCGCCGAGGACAGATCGCTCTCATCGACGCGGATGGTGAGGCGTACATCGTTGATGCCGGCATACAGCGTAAACGGATGGGTCGAGCGGTCGAGGCGTCCTCGCCCGAACGTAAATCCGATAGCCGCGAGCAGTTTGCGGCACAGCTCCCACTGCTCATTTGCGGCAAAATTCCGGCCCTCAAGAAGGGGCGCGTAGCGCGCGGTCGCCTCTGAGGCTTGCCGGACAAGCGGCACGAGACGCTCGCGCACATCCCGAAGCACCGGATCGAGCCGTGCGCGCGTCACGCCTTCTTCGTATTCGTCCAGCAGCGCATCGTAGGGATCGCCACCGGCGGCGAGCGCGGCGGCCTTGTCGCGCAACAGGCCGAGCAATTGGTCGAAGGGCTGGGAGAAAATTCCGAAATCATCGCGTGTCCGTGCCTCTTCCCAGGCTCCCAACGCATGGGAACGCGCATTGGCGAGATGCCGCACCAGGTCCTGCGGCAGAGCGAGAGCGTGTCGCCGCAGCCGCTGCAGCAATTGCATTTCACGCGCACAGGCTGGATCGGCGTTTGGTTTCGCGGCGATGTTTTCCACCAGGTCGCCGAGATTGCCGGAGGTCAGAAGCGCATGGCGCAGGCCCTCCAGCGTCGCCAATTGCTCGCCACGCTCCTCGCGGCCCGCGGGGACGAGCATGGTTTCCTCGTCCCAGCCGAGGAGCGCGATTGTGTGGTCGAGATGGCGCAGCTCGCGAATCTGTTCGCGAAGTTCACGCGTTCCCGCGGCGCGATTCACGGCGCGCGTGGGAATCGTGAGTTCCGGCGGTGCCTCCGCTTCCAGCACCGCGGCAAGGCCGCCGCGCTGGGCGACATTCACCACTTGTTTCTGGGAAACCTGGCACATGGTGCCCAGCCCGTTATCGGTGGCCGCAAAACCCATCACGGCATAAAAAGGTTCGCCGAACACGCGTCCGTCGGAGCTGACGACCGGAAATTCGTGGACCGGAAGACGCGTCGCCAGTTGCACGACGGAGGAACGTTCGGGATCGCCGCAAAGGGCGGCCGCTTCGTCCAACAAATGCTCCCATTCGGCTTGGCCGGTGGCCGCGCCCAGCACGACGCCAATACCGCCATAGGAGCGGTTGGGTTTCAGCACTAGGATTTCGCGATTGCGCCGTGCGTAGGCCATGAGGTCGGCCTCGCGCCCGCCGGGAAGCGTTGTTTTGCGCTCGCCAACGAGCCGGGTCCACAGCACATGACGGCGGAACAGACGCAAATCGTCTGCTCCAAAATATTCACCGGCGAGCACGGGATCGGTGAGCACTTCGAAGCCGCTCTTGTGGTCGAAATCCCCGACGATGGAGGAGATCATGCGATTCTGGCGGAACAGAAGACGCATTGCATCGAGCCGTTCGCCGGTTTCCTTCTCGCGCGCGATCAGCTCGCGCATCTCGAAATCGCGATAGGCGACGTCGATCCGGATGTCTGCGCAATAGACCTCGTCGCCCACGACCCGCAGTTCCCGCGGGTCGGCATGGGCGATGGTGAGATCGTGTTTGCGCGCCAGATAGCTGCTGAGGACGGACTGCTCGTTTGGTCCGTCATGAACGTATTTCGCCTCGACAAAACAGAGCTGGCAGGTCTCGCGGCCGATATCGCGGGCGTGGTCGATCAGCACCTGGACGAAAAGATCGCGCTGGTCGCGCGGCAGGCTGACCACGAGTTCAGGATTCTGCGCAAGCAGCGTCGGCACCACATCGCGCAGGACAAGATCCTCGGCCACCGGCGCGAAATGGATGCCGCCGACGCCCGAGAGGTTCGGTTCCATGAAATGGAGCGAGTCCTGCCAGCCGGCGCCGGTGAAATCGCATACCGCATCGAGCCGGCCATAAATCGGATTGAATTGCTGATGCGCCGGCGTCCAGGTGTCGCGCAGCCGGCGTTCCTCGTCCGGGGTGATCGCGAGCACCCGGCGGATGCGAGGATCGCCCAGATAGAGCGCGGGCAGGCGCTTCAGCGCTTCGACGAGCTGAAGACAAACATGGTGGACGTAAGAGAGCTGCTGCGGCATCACCAGCAGCGGGCGCAGCATGATGCGGATGGCTTCCTCGCGCCCCTCATGGTCGTAGATCATCCGGCTCGCCCAGGCGTCGGCCTGAAGCTGCTCCGCAAGCCGCGCGAATGCCGCATCCGGGACGTGGTGCGCCGCGCGCCTCACCCGCCCCTCCAGAGTGGCTCCTGACAGCCCCAAGCTTCGGCAGGACTGAGAATGGACCGCATGCGCCAGGGGCCTCCCGAACATTTCATCAATCGCCAGAGACCATTCCAGGCTCATAAAATCCAGGCCCTCATGCGCCAGCGCCGCGGGTGACGGCGGCGGAAAAGCCCTTAATCAGGGAGCAGGGCCAAACTTGACAGTGACGGCGCAAGCTAAGTGAGTAATATCAAGTCCATTGGCATCGGCAGGGAGAAGAAATCGGTGAAATCACGCGGCGAGGCTTTGCGCGATTATGTGTTGCGGCGGCTCCTGCTGATGATCCCCACCTTCCTCGGCATCACCTTCGTGACGTTCCTGCTCTGCCAATTCGTTCCGGGCGGGCCGATCGATCAGCTCCGCCTGGAACTAGCCGGCGCGGGTGGCGAATTCGGCGGCAGAAGCTCGCGCGTCCAGCTCGAAATTCCCGACGACCAGCTCAAACAGCTCAACGCCTATTATGGCTTCGACAAGCCCGTCGTCGTTGCTTACGGTCTGTGGCTGGTCAAGACGGTGCAGTTGGATTTCGGCCAGTCCTTCCGCTATAACGAGCCGGTGCTGCGCGTCATTGCCGAACGCATGCCGGTCTCGATCTATTACGGGATCGTGACCGCCATCTTCACCTTTGCGATCTGCATTCCGCTTGG
>DASYEG010000072.1:0-1612 GCA_036499145.1 Micropepsaceae bacterium
CGCAGGCCCGTGCCCTTGGCGAGATCGCCGCCCTCCACCACCACCAGCGCGTCACCCGGACGCTCGTCGCTTTCCAGAAATTCTTCGAACAGATCCGTCAGATTGTTGCCGGCACCGCGAACCCGCACGACGCGGCGCCCACCCATCATCGAAATCGCAGAAGCTTCATCCGACAGCCGTGCCGGATCGGACAGCAGTACGCTTTCGCTCAGGTCTGCGACATTGAAGGCATCGGTGAGATCGGCGACCACGCTTTTCAAAAGCTTTTCCGCGCGTTCCTGCACCAGACCGGCATCGGGACCGAACACCAGCGCCACGCGCAGCCCCTTGGGCGGATTGGCGGCGAAGCGATCCGCCTCCTGCGGCTTGACGATCATCGCCGTCCGCCGAAATAGGCGCCCAGATCCATGCGGATACGGTCGGCCAGATCGTCGGCGGCGCGGCGGTCGGCATCCTGCTGCACCACCAGCGAAGAATAAGGCGATTTGGAGACGTTGAAGGACGAGAGGCTGGTCTGACTGCCGCGCGTCATCTCGGTGCCATGCGCATCGGTCAGCACATAGGTCGCGGTCACGGTGTCGTTGTAGCGGGTGATGGTGGCGTCGTTCTGCAAGGTGACGCCGTTCGACACCTGATTGATGGTGAGCTTGAGGTGATAAACCTTGCCCGCCTCACGCCCGTCGGAACCCAGAAGGTCAATCAGCTGATTGCGCAACTCATAGCCATCACGCTCGGCCACCGGCTCGACATAGATCGCCGCCAATTGCGGCGCCAATTTTCCGCCGCCATACATCGGATGGAACCCGCAAGCAGAGAGAAACAAGCACCCCAACACTGCCGCAGCACGCACAAGCCCGCCTCCCCCGCGCGCGAAGCGCTGGTGGGGGAGGTGCCCGTAGCACCGATCAGGTGCGAAGGCCGGAGGGGGCAAAAAACTCATGCCACGATGTTAACAATTCGGCCCGGCACGACAATGACCTTTTTCGGCGCCGCGCCATCCAGGGCCCGTTTCACGCCGTCTTCCGCCAAAGCCGCGGCTTCCACGGTCTTGTTGTCGGCGTCGCGGGCCACCGTCACTTCGCCCCGGCGCTTGCCGTTCACCTGGACCGCGATGGTCACGGTGTCGGTTTTGAGCAGAGCGGGATCGTGTTTGAGCCAGGACGTTTCGGCGACGAGCTTGGTGTGACCCAGCGCCTGCCAGCATTCTTCCGCCAGATGCGGCATCATCGGCGCGGATAGAAGCACCAGCGCTTCCAAGGCTTCGCGCCTTGTGGCGGCATCGGCTTTGGACGCATCCGCGATGGCGTTCGATAGCATGTAGAGCTGTGCCACCGCGCGGTTGAAGCGAAGCCCGCTCAAATCTTCGGTGACCGCGGCAATCGCCTTGTGCGCCGCCTGACGCAGCGCTTTGGAGACATCATCGGCGGGCGCTGCGGCGGTGCCCGGCGCGGGCAGACCTTCGGCTTCGCTCGCCAGACGCCAGACGCGCTGCACGAAACGCCAGCACCCTTCCGCGCCCGCGTCGGTCCATTCGATATCGCGTTCGGGCGGCGTGTCCGACAGCATGAACCAGCGGATCGTGTCGGCGCCATAGTCGGAAATGATCGCTTCG
>DASYEG010000073.1:0-1662 GCA_036499145.1 Micropepsaceae bacterium
CATTCACCCATCGAGCAGGCCCTGACGGTGCGCCGCGGCGTCTGTCAGGACTTCGCCCATATCATGATCGCCGTCGCACGCGGCTGGGGCATACCGGCGCGCTATGTCTCGGGCTATCTGTATCATCGCCGCCAGGACAAGGACCGCTCGGGCGACGACGCCACGCACGCCTGGGTGGAAGCCTATCTTCCGAGTTTCGGCTGGGTGGGATTCGATCCCACCAACAATATCATGGCGAGCGAGCGCCATATCCGCGCCGCCGTCGGCCGCGACTATGACGACGTACCGCCCACGCGGGGCACTTTCAAAGGCGATGCCGACAGCGAGCTTGCGGTTTCGGTCACGGTGGAGCCCACCTCAGCCCCCGTGCGCCACGAGGAATTTCTGCGCGTCGCCCGCCCGATGGGTGCGGCAGCCGAGGCAAAACCTTCGGCCGAGCAGCAGAATTATTACCAGCAGCAGCAACAGCAGCAGTAGACGCTAGGGCCGCGATCCGCAAAGCGCACGAAGCTCAGTGTGCTTGCGTTTTTCCTTTTACACCCGCTCCAGGGCCAGGCTGACGCCTTGTCCGACGCCGACACAGAGCGTGACGAGGGCGCGCTTGCCGCCGGTCTTTTCGAGCTGATGCAGCGCCGTCAGCACCAGCCGCGCCCCGCTTGCCCCTAACGGGTGGCCGAGCGCGATCGCCCCACCATTCGGATTCACCTGCGCCGCATCGTCGGGCAATCCAAGCCCGCGCAGCACGGCAAGGGCTTGAGCGGCAAAGGCCTCGTTCAGTTCGATGACATCGAAATCCGCGATTTTCAAGCCGAGCCGCGCCAGCAGCTTCTCGGTCGCCGGCACAGGACCGATCCCCATCATTCGTGGCGCAACGCCCACTGTCGCCATGCCCAGCACGCGGGCGCGCGGTCGCAGGCCATGGCGGTTCAGCGCGCCTTCGGCGGCGAGGGTCAGCGCGGCAGCACCGTCGTTGATGCCCGAGGCATTGCCCGCCGTCACCGTACCGGGATCGCGGAACGGCGCCTTCAGCCTGGTCAAATCTTCAAGCGTGGTCTGAGGGCGCGGATGCTCATCGCGTTCAAGCGTCGCCGGTTTGCCCTTCGCGTCCTTGGCATGCACGCGCACGATTTCCTCGGCAAAAAATCCGCTCTCTATCGCGCGACCCGCACGGTGCTGGCTGCGCAACGCGAATTTGTCCTGATCCTCGCGGCTGATCTGGTGGGCTTCGGCCACGTTCTCCGCCGTGTCCGGCATCGAGTCGGCGCCATAAAGCGCCTTGAAAAGCGGATTGACGAAGCGCCAGCCGATGGTGGTGTCGAAGATTTCCGCCGAACGCTGGAAGGCGCTTTCTGCCTTGCCCATCACCAGTGGCGCGCGGGTCATGGATTCGACCCCGCCGGCAATCGCGAAGTCGATCTCGCCTGTGCGGATGGCGCGCGCGGCCGTGCCCACCGCATCCAGCCCGGAGGCGCACAGCCGGTTGATGGTCGCACCCGGCACCGATTCGGGCAGTTCGGACAACAGCGCCGCCATGCGGGCCACATTGCGATTGTCCTCGCCCGCCTGATTGGCGCAGCCCAGGATCACTTCGTCGAGCGCCCCCCAATCGGCATCGGTGTTGCGCGCCATCAGCGCCTGAATCGGAACCGCCGCGAGATCGTC
>DASYEG010000074.1:0-9709 GCA_036499145.1 Micropepsaceae bacterium
CACATTCATCACTTCGACCGCATCGAGCGCGGAACGTCCGCGTTCGGGCGCCGCGGCGGCATGGGCGGCCACGCCGTGGAAGCGGAACTTGGCGCTGATATTGGCGAGGTTCTTGTCTTGCGAGGCGTTGTTCGCGTCCGCCGGATGCCAATAGATGGTGGCATCGACATCCTTGAAGAGGCCCGCGCTCACCATATAGGACTTGCCGCCGCCGCCTTCCTCGGCCGGCGTGCCATAGACGCGGAGCTGGCCTTTGGTGCCGGTCTCCTCCATCCATTTCTTCACCGCGATGGCCGCGGCGACCGCCCCCGAACCGAACAGATTGTGCCCGCAGGCATGACCGGAACTCTGGCCGGGAATCGGTTTGCGCTCGGGCACCGCCGCGTTGGACAGGCCGGGGAGCGAATCCATTTCGGCGAGGATCGCGATCACCGGCCCGTCATTGGTGCCGGTGCGGGCGATGAAGGAGGTCGGCATGCCGGCAACGCCGCTCTGAACGGTGAAGCCCGCCTTTTTCAGCTCGCCTTGGAGGAGCGCGGTGGTGTTGTTCTCGAGATAGCCCATCTCCGGCATCGCCCAGATCTGCAAGGCCACTTCCGACATGCGCGGGACATAGGCCTCGACCGCGCCGATCAGTTTGGTCTGGTTCGCCGCCGACAGTTCGGCCGCGCTGGCGGATATCTGCGTCAGTGCAGAGAGCGCAAGCATCGCAGCGCCGCGCAAAAGGAATTGCCGCATCACCCTCATCCTCCCATGCAGTCCCCACCTCTTCGACAGAGGACGGGGAACAGTCCTGGAACAATATATAGGTTTGTGTTTTCATAGTGTATGGGACCGACGCCGCGAAGAATTCTCATTTTTGCGGCGGCCGCATGTCTTGGAATGCCGGCTATTGCCTTTGCGGCGGCTCCGATCGGTTGGCTTGAGGCGGTCCAGGAAAATGGAACCGTAACGGGTTGGGCACTCGATCCCGACAACCCGGCGCAGCCGCTTACCGTCAATTTCTATATCGATGGCGGTCCGGGGACCGGCAAGCTCCTCGGAACAACGGTCGCAAATGCGCCGCGGCGTGACGTCAATGGCGCCACGGGATTTGCGGGCGATCATGGCTTCTCCTGGACCGCCCCTGCGATCTCCGACGATAGAGTGCATCGGCTCAGTGCATATGCCCTCGAGCCATCGGGAAGTGGCGGGTCAAATCTTACAGGTTCCGGAGTGCTTCTTAATGTCACGGAGAACACAATTCTTGGAACCTTGAACATGGCCCCCGGGGCTTTGGAAGGCGCGGCAAGCATCGTGGACAGTTTCAAAGGTTCTCCCATCGTCATTACAACGGCGAACGCGTTCGCGGGTGCTATCTTCTCACTCACCTGGAACGGCAAGCAGTTCATCAACAATTACGACCATGGCCGCGAATTGCAGTCCGCGTCGTTCTTCGACGGCTATCTCGAATGTCTCAATCCCACGGAAGCTGGATCGGGGGATGATGGTCAGAAATTGACCAGTACGAGCCGTCTGCTTTCTCTGTCGGCAGTTGGAAACGTTTTACGCACGCGCACGCAGATGGCCTTTTGGATAAAACCGGGAGGTGAAAGCGGGCACTCCTGCGGTTCTGCGGCAAGGGCCGTAAATACAACGGTTCTTTCGTCGGATATTTTGAGCAAGACCGTCACGATCGGTTTTCAAGGAATGCCGAACGTTATCGAACATCAGATCACGTTCACGGTCACCGAACCCCACGCAAGCGCCCTGTTCCAGGCGGTTGTCGGTTTCATGCCCGCAAGCTTCTCCAAATTTTGGAGCTATAATCCCTTGACGGAAAAACTCGAACCTCTGTCCGATCGATCCGGTTATCAACGTTTTCCCGTCGTTCTTTCAACCGCTGACGGTTCCTACGCGATGGGCGTTTATTCGCCCGACGAACCGCAAACCCCGGAAATGCGATATGGACGCTATAAGTTCTCGGGCGGCCTTGGCGATGCGACGAACACCTGGATTTGCCGTTTTGATGAAACCAACATTGCGGCCGGCGACTACAATTATCGCTGTTATTCCATTATCGGCACGCTGAACGATGTTCGCGAGTCACTGAGTAAACTGTATTCATATTTCGGGGCAGGCGCTCGCGTCCCACCAGGCACGCCATCCTCGCGGCAATAGATTTCCTCCGTTCAGAAATCGGGTTTCTTCGCCACCGGCATCTCGTATTTCTCCGCCGCGAAATGGCCGCCATTGTTCTCCGCACAGACGAATTCCTCCAGCGATCCCTTCTCGTTGCGATAGCGCATCATGCCGCCCCAGGGCATGGTGAAAGCGCCCGGATCTTCCACCGTGAAGGTGACTTCGATTCCCTTGACGCCGGCCACAGTGGCGCCGCCACGCCGTCCGCCGCCGGGCACATTGGTGATCTTCCATCGTTCGGTGACATGAAGCTGCTTGGTATGCGGCGTGCGATAATTGTCGACGAAGCTCATGGGATGCTCGACGAAACCGATCGTGTCGATCACCAGCGTGTCGCCATTCTCGTAATGGCCGACGGAGTCGCCGAACCAGGTGGGGCGGGGATTCTTGGTGTGCTGCTGATTGAGATAGACGTGGCGCACGAGCTGGTCGCGCTCCCAGATCATGATCACCTCATTGGGCTTCTGGATGAAGAACACCGTCGTGGGCACCAGCAATTGCGCCGGTACGCCGCCGGGATAACACAGCGAGGTCGCCACGAAGGGGATCGTTCCGCCGATCACCTCCTGATTGTATTTCGCCATTTGCGGCTTCACCCAATCTTGCAGGATCGGACTGTTGAGGTCGGCGACGCGCTCGGTCTTCTGCCCCGGCTGCAGATTGCCGATGTGGGGATATTTCGGATCGTTGGTCACGGGTTTGGCGCCGGAAGCAGGATTCACATAATCGGTGGCGTTGGAATTGATCATGGTCCAGCTCGTGCCGGGTGCCATGAAATCGGGAATGCCGTCCTTGGCGGGCGTGTCCTGTGCGGTTGCCGGAGAAAGCGTGAGCGCCGCCGCGGTGGCCAGGAGACCGGCGCCGAACGCGCGCCGCAACAAAGCAAATTCCAACATCAGACGTTCCTTCCGGATGAGATGGCTTGAATGGGGATGGCGCCAGGATAGTGCCTGTCGCGCGACTTGTCAGCGTTTCGCGAAGATGGTCTTTAAGACGTGAGCACGAAATGCTGTCCTTCCCGAGAGATGCCCATGGCCGCTCCCGTCTCGATCATCGATACCCGTTACGACCAGATGTTTCCCACGCTGGGGCCTGCGGACGTTGCGCGTTTGCGCCGGTTCGGCGAATTGCGGGCCTATGCGGATGGCGATTATCTGGTGCACGCGGGCGATAAGGGCATAGGGATGTTCCTGGTCCTCTCGGGCGAAGTCGTCATCACCCGGCACTGCGAATTCGTGCCCCATGGTCCGATCGTCACCCATCATGCGGGTTCCTTCGGCGGCGAGCTGGCGCAGCTCTCCGGCCGCCCGGCGCTCGTGGATGCGCAGGCCAAAGGCGCGGTCGAAGTGGTCGTCATCCCGCCGCATCAGCTTCGCAATGTGCTGGTCGAAGAAGCCGAATTGGGCGAACGGATCATGCGGGCGCTGATCCTGCGCCGCGTCGGTCTGATCCAGGAAGGCGTGGGCGGGCCGGTCATCATCGGCCCCGCTGGCAATGGCGACATTCTGCGGCTGCAAGGGTTCCTGACCCGCAACGCCCATCCCCACCAGATATTGGACTCCGGTAGCGATCCGGACGCGAAGCTCCTGCTGGAGCGCTTTCATATCGCGCCAGGCGAATTGCCGATCGTGCTGTGTCCCGGCGGTCAGCTTCTGCGCAATCCGAGCGAGAACGAAATTGCCCGCTGCATCGGCCTCGTGGGCGCGATGGATTCCACCAAGATTTATGACACGGTCATCGTTGGGGCCGGCCCGGCCGGACTGGCGGCGGCGGTCTACGCGGCGTCCGAAGGGCTTTCGGTGCTGGTGCTCGATTGCCGCGCTTTCGGCGGACAGGCGGGCGCGTCCGCGCGGATCGAGAATTATCTGGGCTTCCCAACGGGAATCTCCGGCCTCGCTTTGATGGCGCGGGCCTACAACCAGGCCCAGAAATTCGGCGTCGAGATGGGAATTCCGAATGAAGTCGTGAGTTTGCAGAGTGGGGAGGAACCCGGCGGACGGTTTTCCCTGCTGCTCGCCAATGACGAACACGTCACCGCGCGAACCGTGGTGATCGCGAGCGGCGCACGGTACCGGCGGCTCGATATCGCAAATCTCTCCGAGTTCGAGGGTTCTTCCGTGCATTATTGGGCGTCGCCGCTGGAGGGGCGGCTCTGCGCGGCGCAGGAGGTCGCCCTGGTGGGTGCGGGAAATTCCGCGGGGCAAGCCGCGGTCTATCTGGCGACACAGGCCGCGAAAGTCTGGATGATCGTGCGTGGGAAAAGTTTGGAAGCCAGCATGTCGCGTTATCTGATCGACCGCATCGCCGCGCAGCCCAATATCGAAGTCCTGACGGAGACGGTGGTGAGCGGGCTCGAAGGCAAGGGCGGTGCTCTGGACGCCATCCGCTGGCGCCATTTGCAAACGGCCGAGGAGACCCGGCTGGCGTTGCGGCATCTGTTCCTTTTCATCGGCGCGGACCCGAATACCGACTGGCTGGGACAATGCGGAGTGGCCCTTGACAGCAAGGGCTTCGTGCACACCGATGGCCATGCGCGTCCGCTCGAAACCAGTCGCGAAGGCGTCTTCGCCATCGGCGACGTGCGCGCCAATTCCATCAAGCGGGTTGCCGCCGCGGTCGGCGAGGGGGCGCAAGTGGTGGCGACGCTTCATGCCTTCCTTGCCAGCGCGGGCGAGGAACCGGCGATCGCCAATCCCGGGAGGGCCTGATGGCCGATGCGTGCCCCCATGAGAAGACCATACGCGAGGTCACGCCGAGCGCGCGCGGCTGCGAGGAGTGCCTGCGCATTGGTTCACGCTGGCTGCATCTGCGGCTCTGCCGGACCTGCGGTCATGTCGGATGCTGCGATTCATCGCCGCATCGCCACGCCACCAAGCATTTTCACGCGACCCGCCATCCGATCATCGAAGGCTACGATCCCCCCGAAGGATGGGGCTGGTGCTATATCGACGAGATCATGTTCGATCTTTCGGACCGCATGACGCCGCAGCTCGGACCGATCCCGCGCTATTATTGAAAGGCCTTTCGTCCCCGGCCCAGCAGAGCCATCCGAAAACCCGCCATCTTGCGCCCCAAGCCTGACTGCGGCATGTTCCACGGGTTCCAGCGCGTTGGTCGCCTCTCAAAAATTTCAGGCAGTCGAACAATGGCAGGGCCAAACATGATCAAAAATCATCTTCCGGCTGTTTTGATCGCTCTGATCGCGCTGGCCGCGCCGGCACTTGCCGCCGAAACCACCTCAGATCCGGGCCCGCAACGAGAATTCCATGCGAGGATGAAAGTTTGCGAGGCATGCCACGGCCAGAACGGCGTGCCCAAAACTGCGACCATTCCGATCATCACGGGGCAGCAGGAGAATTATCTCGCAAAGCAGATCCATGACTTCCGCAGTGGAGATCGCAAGATCGAGGTCATGGCGTGGATGGCGGACGCTCTCTCGGAGTCGGAATTGGAGCCCACGGTGGCTAATTTCGCAAAGAAGACATGGCCGTCGCGGTCCGCCGGTGCCGCTTCCGTGCCGCCGCCGCGCGGCGTGGCTGTATGCCAGAGCTGTCACCAGCAGAACTTCCTTGGCGCCGCTCAGGCGGAAGGCATGACGACGCCGCGCCTGGCCGGCCAAAACTACGAATATCTCGTCGAGGCGATGGGCCGCTTTGCCGATGGCGAGCGGACCAACAATGCCGACATGGTGCAGATTATGAAGGCGATTTCGCCTGCCGACCGCGAAGCGATGGCGCGTTATCTCTCCAGCCTCTGACCGGCCGGCCGCTCATAATGGCTTCGAGTTGACTCGCTGTTGGTTTTACAAAACAATTTAGAGTTGTGCGTAGACGAGAAACGTTCGGGCCAAGACAAAGCTCAAATCGCAACGGGACCACGGGAGGAAATCATGGATTCCAATGGATCTGGCCGCAGACGGTTCCTGAAACAAACGGCTGCGATGGCCGGGGCCGGTTTGGCCGGAAGCGCGGTATGGTCTGGGAAAGGCCAATCCGCCGAGACTCAAGCACCGCCCCAGGCTGGCCACGTCCACAATGAACCCCCGAGGCGGGGGGCCCGGTACACCATCGATCACATGACTCACTACACCCCGCTTCAGGACTATGCGGGAATCATCACGCCGGCCTCGCTCCACTTCATGCAGCAGCACTCCTCCGAGCTGCCCGAGATCGATGCGGACCAACATCGCCTCACGGTCCACGGCATGGTGGATCGTCCTTTGAGCTTCAGCATGGACGATCTGAAGCGGCTGCCTTCCGTATCCCGGGTTCATTTCGTGGAGTGCCATGCAAACAGCTCTCCGGGAATCCATGATGCCGACGATCCGAACATGGGGTTGCCGGTCCAGTTCATCCACGGGATGGCGAGTTGCAGCGAATGGAGCGGCGTGCCGCTTTCGGTGTTGCTGAACATGGCCGGCGTGCAAAAAGAGGCGAGCTGGCTGGTTTCGGAAGGCGGGGACGCCGGCAAGTTTACGCACACCCTTCCGCTGGCAAAGGCCATGGACGATGTCTTCGTGGCCTATAACCAAAATGGCGAGCCGCTGCGCCGTGAACAGGGTTATCCGATCCGGCTGCTCGTTCCCGGCTGGGAAGGCCCTTTCAACGTGAAGTATTTGAAGCATATCAAGGTCGTGGATCAGCCTTACATGACTTGGAACGAGAGCATGAATCACTCCGTCCCGAGACCCGATCTGGGCGGCAAATCGCGCTGGTACCATTTTCAGTGGGGGCCGAAATCGGTGATCACGCGCCCCTCGGCCGGAATGGAAATGCGCCGGGGATATGTCCAGATCACCGGCTTGGCCTGGTCCGGTGCGGGCATGGTCAAGAAGGTCGATATCTCCATCGACGGCGGCCGCAATTGGAAAGAAGCCAAGCTTCAGGGGCCAATCCACTCAAAGGCGCATACACGGTTTACTTTCGACTGGGCTTGGGACGGACAGGAAGCGGAACTCCAGTCTCGCTGCACGGACGAAACGGGCGACATTCAGCCGTCGCTGGCGGAGCTGAGCAAGCATTGGGACACCCCGCTCGAGGAATGGCGCAAGGCCAACAAGCCCCGCGCCATTCATTTCAATGCCATTCAGCCCTGGAAAGTGGCCCGCGACGGGAGGATCACCGATGCGATGTTCTCTTAAATTGCTTGTGCCGGCGATGATCCTGGCAGCCCCTCTGGCCGCGCTGGCGGCGGCGCCCAACTACAATGTGGGCACACCGCTGAGCCAGCAGGAAATCCAGGGTTTTGACCGTATAATCGGTCCGGAGGGAAAGGAACTTCCGCCCGGGCGCGGAACCTCCAAGGAAGGTGCGGAGATTTTTGCGAAGCGCTGCGAGGTGTGCCACGGGAAGAATGGGCAAAATGGGATAGTGCGGCGTTTGGTGGTCGGCAGTCCCGGAAAACCTTATCGCGGCAATTTTTACGGTTCGGAAGCGAACGGGCCAAGCTACTACCCGTATCCGACGATCGCATGGGACTATATCAACCGTGCGATGCCCGCGAGCAATCCGGGATCGCTCAAGCCGGATGAAGTGTACGCGCTGGTCGCGTTTTTGTACTACCAGAACGGCATCATCAATGAGAATGACGTCATGGATGCCAAGACCTTGCCGAAGGTCGAAATGCCTAACAAGAACGGCTTCGTTCCGGCAAAGCCGGTTTATCCCATAGATCCCAAGCAACCCAGTTGGTATTGAGCGCCAACGGCGGCGGGCGGGGGCGACGCCGCTCCCGCGATTTCCTCAGGCGGACGGCACTCCTCCCGCACAATAGGTGCAGCCGGCTTCCTGCGCCCGATTGACGCCCCATGTCCCCGAAGGAATGATCGTGACGCCGGGGATCAAGTTGGCGGCCCATTCCTTGAACGCTTCGTCCGGGGTTACGCCGGCGTTTCCGGCAAGCCTGCGGCTCTGGCCGCGTAATGCAACACCGCACGCGCCCATCACCGTACCTTTGGCGAGCAGTCTGTCGAGAGCGGTGTCGGCGTTCGCCAGCACGCCGGGCTTCGGCTCGAAATAGGGATTCTTCACGGCGGGTGCTTTTGTTTCCGGGTCGAGGATTTTGAATGTTTCGCCGACCTTGTATTTGGCCCAAATCGCGCTGCCGAGTGCGTAGGGCAGCCCCTTGTGCCGGAAGATCATGACAGCCGTCGCCGACGCATTCGGCGCGAGAAAATTGTTCGCGAAGCCGAGCGGAAATCCCTCGTTGATGTCGTAGATGTCGAAAAGCTGCCGGTGGCGGCCTTTCAGCGTTCCCGGCCAATCCGGGCCGTCCGATGGAGCCGGTTGGGCGCCTGCGCTGGTGGCTAAACCGAACAGGCCGAACGCCGATAGGGCGGCAAGGCCGAAGAATCCGCGGCGGGGTGTGCCTTCGGTCGTACGCTGATTGAGATCGCGCATCTAATCCTCCATCGCGTGCCGCTCGCACGCTTTTGCGTGGTGGTGCCCCCAACGCGCGCCAGCCTTGTTCGCGGCCGGTTGGCGCCAGCGTAACACTTCCATCGGCAAGCGGTTAAGGGGGCAATGGTCCGGCGTATGGCTTATTTAGGGGGGAGTGAAAACTACCCCAGCATCTTGGTGGCCATCTCGTAGAGATTGGCCGAAAGGCCACTGCCCGAAGCAATGGCTTCGAGTTCGGCGCGCATCAGACCCTGGCGTTCGGGATCGTAACGCCTCCAGGTCTCGAACGCGCCGGCCATTCGCGCGGCGGTCTGTGGATTGATGGCATCGAGACCCTGCACCACCTCGCGCAGCAGGCGATAGCCCGCGCCGCTGCGGTCGTGGAAGCGCAACGGGTTGCCCAGCGCAAAGGCACCCACCAGCGCACGCACGCGATTGGGATTCTTCATGGAGAAGACCGGGTGCCCCATCAGGATACGCACGCGGTTGACGGTGTCGGGCTGCGGCGACGTCGCCTGCAGACCCATCCATTTGTCGAGCACCAGCGGATCGTTGCGGAAGCGGTCGTGGAAATGGCCGAACGCCGCATCGCGCAAGGGGCTCCGCGTGCGGGCGAGTGCGGCGAGGCCGGCCGTCATCTCGGTCATGTTGGTCGCGGCCCGATAATGCGCATCGGCAAGCTGCGCGGCCTTTTCGTCGTCGGCCGCGGTCAGGAAGCGCAACGCGGCGTTGCGCAAGGAACGCCGCCCGGCCGACACCGCATCCGGACTGAACGCGCCCTTTGATTCCAACGTGCGATAGAGTTCCGCCAGTGCTGGACCATGCGCGTCCGAGACGCTGCGGATGAGTGCGTTGCGCGCGGCATGAATGGCTTGCGGATCGATCGGCGTCGTGGCGAGCGCAAGTTCGCTTTCGCTCGGGGGAATGAGCATCAGCGCGGTGAAGGCGTGGTCTTCGTGGGCGCGCTGCAGAACTCCTCCGATGGCCTCGATATAGACGGGATCGACCTGAGGGGCTGCACCCGATTGGATGGCCCCGATCATGCCGCGCAGCAATTCGGTGGAAAGCTGCTGGCCTGCTTCCCAGCGGTTGAACGCGTCGGTGTCCCGGCGCATCAGGAAGGCGCGCGT
>DASYEG010000075.1:0-2631 GCA_036499145.1 Micropepsaceae bacterium
CCCTTCAGAGCCACGCGTAAACCATGTAAGCTTCTTCCATCACCTCCGGGAGTTATTCATGAACAGATTGATGGTGCCAGCGGTGCTCCTGGCAAGCGGTGTCGCAGCAACGGCCGCATGGTCGCAGCCGAAGCCGCCCGCGATGCAGAACAATCGCTATTTCACAATGCCGCTGGAGAAAGACCCGACGCGCGAGGTGGGTCTGCAATCCGTCACCATGCCGCCGGGCGCCGGCAACGAATTCCACCGCCATCCCGGCGATCAGTGGACTGCGGTCCAGGAAGGCGAAGTCACGTTCACCGTCAAGGGCAAACCGCCGCAAGTGCTCAAAGCGGGCGACTACAATTACGTTCCGCGCGGGACCGTCCACCGCCAGCAGAATCTCTCCGGCAAGCCTGCGCGCTACATCGAGATGCGAATCTTCGACAAGGGCAAGCCGGCGTCAGAAGCGGTGGCGGACTGACCTATAACGTAACGGCATCATGCGCGCGCGCGCTGCTCAGATCGAGTCGCGCGCGTTCGTTATGAGCTTGTCGTCGACCCAGTCGCCCTCGAACATGTTCCCATCAGGCGAGATCACGACGCCGTGGCCGTTGCGCTTGCCGTTGGCGTATTCGCCATCGAATTCCACATCGGGTTTGCCATCTTCTGTCCAAAATAAAATCCCCTTCCCCGATGCGAGGCCGTCCTTGCAGGTGCCCGACCAGGTCACGGATTCGTTCGGCTGGGGTTCGGGGTTCCAAACCTTGCACGGTTTGTTGGACGTCGTGATCCAATCCGGAGCGGCCTGGTTTTCTGGCGTTTTTTCGGTCTGTGCGATGGCGTACCCGGCGAAAGCCAGGACAGTAGCAGTGACGATGATGCCGGAAAATTTCATCCTTCCACCTCAACGATACGAAACAATCAGCTTAGCAAACTCTGCGCATGCGTGCCATCGCGGGGCACGCGCATCTCGGGATTTCACGTCCGCTTGCAGCGCGGGGCGTGGGGGTCCCTTGCCGCTTCGGTGCACTCACAATATTGTCACTGCAAGCGTGCCCCGGATGCCGGGCGGCGTAACGGAGGGGACCATGAAGAAATTTGCATGGCTGCTTGTAGGCGCATTGGTTCCGATCGCGGCTATGGCGGCGGATGCTCCGGGTCCTGGTTGGGCCTTCATGACTCCGGACCCGAACGCTCCGGCTCCTGCCGCCGGTGGCGGAGGAGGCGGCGGCGGTGGCGGTGGCGGCGGTGCACCCGCAGCGCCTGTGGCGCAGCCCGGCGTTCCTCAGATCGTTGTGGCGGGCAAAGGCGCCGAAGTGCGCCCCTGCAACACCTGCCATACGCCTTCCGGTATGGGCCAGCCGGAATCGGCGAATATCCGCGGCCTGAACGCCGAGTATTTCGCGCGGCAGATGGCGGACTTCAAAAGCGGGGCGCGCGGCGGTCCGCGATCGGCAGCCATGGCGACCTTCGCCAAAGGCCTCTCCGACGATGAGGTGAAGGAAATCGCCGCCTATTATGCCGGATTAAAGCCGATGCAATGGACGCGCATGACCGAAGCCAATGTCGTGCCCAAGACCGTGGTCGGACGCAACAGTCAGCGCACCCGGCTGGAAGGGTCGGAGACCGAGCAGGTGGGCAATCGCATCATCGAATTCGCCAGCAGCCCGGCGGCCGTGCGGCAAATGGCGGAACCTGCTTTCGTCGCGTTTGCGCCTCCCGGTGCGCTCGGCAATGGAAAAAATCTGGTGACGACCGGCGGGGCCGGTAAGACGCAGGCTTGCTCCGGCTGCCACGGCGACAAGCTGCAAGGCGAGGACGATGTGCCGGGCATTGCCGGACATTCGCCGGTCTACATCGCGCGCCAAATCTATTCCTTCAAGAACGGCGTGCGCAAAGGACCGCTGGCCGAGATCATGAAGGGCGTCATCGGCAAATTGTCCGATGACGATGTGATCGGGGTGGCGTCTTACGTGTCCTCGCTCGATCCGGCCTGACCGGGCGGAGTGGCGGAAAAACAAAATGCCCGCGGGGAGTGACCTCCCCACGGGCGTTTTCGTTTGCCCAAAACGGGCTCAGTTCCTGACGTATTTGTAGACCGACTTCTCCGGCACGGCAGCGGCGTAGATGTTGCCGTGGGAATCGGCGGCGACACCTTCCGGCGGCGGGTTCTTCGGATTCTTCGGTGTCGGTGGGGGAATGTAGAAATCGACCTTGCCGGTCTTGGCGCTGCCCACCCGGATGCCGCGCTTGCAGCCGGGATTGTTGGTGTCCTTGCCGGGCGCATCCTGCGATTCGGAATCCGAAACGTAGAGCACGTCGTTCTTGTCGATGAAGATTCCGCTCGGCCTGCCGAATTGCTTCCACGCGGCGAGGAATTTTCCGTCCTGATCGAAGATCGCGACGCGGCTATTGCTGCGGTCCGCAACGAACAAGCGCCCCTGGCTGTCGAAGGCCAGAACATGGGGACCTTTCAATTCACCATCGCCAGAGCCCAGATGGCCGAAACTCTTGATGAACTTCCCGTTCTTATCGAATTTGGTGATGCGCGAATTGCCAAAGGTCGGCGCATGGCCTTCGGAGACGAAAATGTCACCGTTCGGGGCAAAGGCGATGCCGGTCGGCCGGTCGAAGACGTCATTGCCCTTG
>DASYEG010000076.1:0-8629 GCA_036499145.1 Micropepsaceae bacterium
GCGACGAAGCCGCGGCCGAAAAAGCTTTTCTCGCGCGCATGGGTGCGGTCGATGAACTGATCGGGCAGAACGAAATGGCCGGGCGGAAAGTTCTCGCGCAAGGAACCGCAAGCCGAAACCGAGATGACATCGGTGCAGCCCACGCGCTTCAGCGCATCGATATTGGCGCGGTAATTGATCGACGAGGGCGAATGCACATGGCCGCGCCCGTGCCGGGGCAGAAAGGCCATGTCGACGCCTGAGAGTGTCCCAAGCAGCAAATCGTCGGACGGTTCGCCCCAGGGAGAATCCACATGTTGCCAGCGCGCATTTTCAAGGCCCGAGATGTCATAGACGCCGGAGCCGCCGATGATGCCGAGAATTGTTTTGGTCATGGATGATTCGTAACTGCCAGAGAATATCGCAAAACGAAGATAGCCTCGTTCCGAGACTTCGCGCCACCTCCGCGGGCACTATTTGCGAAAGGCCGCGGGCTTCAGTGCTCGCCGTGCCAGACGCGGCGATAGGTGAAATACAGCAGCGTCGAAAACGCGGCCAGGAACAGGATCACGTTGAAGCCCATGCGCTTGCGCTCTTCCATCTTGGGCTCGGACGTCCAGGCGAGGAACGTCACCACGTCATGGGCTTCCTGATCGATGGTGTTCGGCGTGCCGTCGGCATAGGTGACCGTACCGTTCGTCAGAGGCGGCGGCATGGCGATCTGATGACGTGGAAAATATGGGTTGTAGTTCATGCCCCGCGCCATCTTTTCGTTCGCCGGCGGCTTCTGACCGAAGCCGGTGAGGATCGAATAGACGTAATCCTCATGGCCTTCGCGCGCTTTCACGATCAGGGACAAATCCGGCGGCAGGGCGCCGTTCATGGCCGCGCGCGTCGCCTTCTCATTGGGGAAGGGCGGCGGAAAATAATCCGACGCTACGCCGGCGCGCGTCAGCGGCTGCCCCATGTCGTCGGTGGTCTTGCCCTGCGCGTTGGGTTCGGCGGGCACTTTGTAGCCGGCCGCGAGTGCGGCCACCTGTTCTGGTGAGAAGCCCGGGCCGCCCGCATCGGCGAGATTGCGCAGCGCGACGCGGGTGAGCGAATGGCAATTGGAGCAGACTTCCTTGTAGACCTGGAAACCCCGCTGCAGGGCGGCGCGGTCATAGGTGCCGAACGGGCCGCTGAACGACCAGGCCATCTTCTTGGGGGGCAATGGCTCGGTCGAGGGAGGAGACGCCGGTTTGTCCAGCGCAAGAACAGGAAGGGCGAGCGCACTGAAAAGTGCTGCGGCAAGAAACGAAATTGTCACGGAATTGCGCATCTTCGTTTTCCCTACTCGGCCGGCGCGGTGGCGAGCACCGATTTGGCGATGGAGTCGGGCAGAGGCTTGGGCGTCTCGATCAATCCGACGATGGGCATGACGATCCAGAAATGCAGGAAATAATAGGCGGTGGCGATGCGCCCCAGCCACACCATGGGAACGGCCGTATTGAAAAGGGACGCGTCCACGGGTTGCGACCCGACATAGCCGAGGATCAAACAATCCGCGAACAGCATCCAGAAGAACTGGCGATAGAGCGGACGAAACCGCGACGAGCGCACCGGCGAAGTGTCCAGCCAGGGCACCGCAAACAGCGTCAGCAACGAACCGAACAGCGCCAGCACGCCGATGAGCTTGTTCGGGATCGAGCGCAAAATCGCGTAGAACGGCAGGAAGTACCATTCCGGAACGATGTCTTCCGGCGTCTGGATCGGATTGGCCGGCGCGTAATTGATCGGATCGCCCAGCATGTTGGGATTGAAGAACACGAAATAGGCATAAATGGTCAGGAAGCAGGACAGATAAAACAGGTCCTTGACCGTGTAATAGGGGTGGAAGGACACCGTGTCCTGCGGGCTCTTCACGTCGATGCCGAGCGGATTGTTGTTGCCCGGCACATGCAGGGCCCATATGTGCAGCGCCACCACGCCCGCAATCGCGAACGGCAACAGATAATGCAGGCTGAAAAAGCGATGCAGCGTCGCATTGTCGACGCCGAAGCCACCCCACAGCCAGGTCACGATGCCGGTGCCAAGGCCGGGAATCAGCGCATCGAAAGCGCCGAAGAAATTGGTGATCACGGTGGCGCCCCAGAACGACATCTGGCCCCAGGGGAGCGTGTAGCCGAGAAAGGCCGTCGCCATCATCAGGATGTAGAGGACGACGCCAAGAATCCAGATGATCTCGCGCGGGGCCTTGTACGAGCCGTAATAGAGGCCCCGGAAGATATGGATATAGACGGCGAGGAAGAAAAAGGATGCACCGTTGGAATGCAGATAGCGCAGCAGCCATCCCGAATTCACGTCGCGCATGATGTGCTCGACCGAATCGAAGGCCAGCCGCGAATCCGGCGTGTAGTGCATCGCAAGCACGATCCCCGTGAGAATCTGCGTCACCAGGAAAGCGCTGAGGATTCCACCGAAGGTGTACCAGATATTCAAATTGCGCGGCGTCGGATAGGACGCCAGATGCTCCTGGGAGAAGCGGATGATCGGCAGCCGCACGTCGAGCCAGCGCTCGAAACCCGTTTTCGGTTCATAGGTCGAAGGACCGGACATCGTCGTTCTCCTCAACCCACTTTGATTCGCGTATCGGACAGGAACGCAAAAACCGGCACCTCGAGATTGCGCGGCGCGGGGCCCACGCGCACACGGCCGGCGGTGTCGTATTGCGAACCGTGGCAATGGCAAAGCCACCCGCCATAATCGCCCTGCGGCGATTGTGGGGTACTAGCTTCCGGCGTACAGCCGAGATGGGTACACACGCCCACGAGCACCAGCCATTCGGGCTTCACGGCTCCCGTCGCCGGCTTGATGCGATTCTCATCCGTGGCGGGCGCGCTATCGGGAAGGCTGTCATTGCGGGCGACCGGATCGATCAAGTCGCTCATTTTGACCGCACGCGCGGCGGCGATCTCCTCCGGGGTACGGCGGCGCACAAACAGCGGATGACTGCGCCAGGTAAAGACGACGGACTGTCCGGCCATGATGGGCGCCAGATCGACCTCGATGGAGGCGAGCGCCAGCACATCGGCGGATGGATTCATCTGATCGATCAGAGGGATCAGCGTTGCCGCCGCACCCACCGCGCCCAGAGCGGCGGTCGCTATGTAAAGAAAATCGCGGCGCGTCGGTTCAGCCGTTTGCGAATGATCCAAAATTCTAGCCCTTTGAAACCGGTCTTCGAACACGGGTGCGAAGGCTGCACTCCTCACAAACCGTTGCGTCCAAAGTCCGTGCGTGTGGTCACACTGCCTTGAAGATCAAGGCCACGTTTACGTGGCGGCTACCATAGAGAGAGTTAATTTTCGAGGGTTTGCGGCACGATGCCGCAGAAAATCAGGCCTTAGCTGGACGGTTTCGATTGGCGCGGCCATTGGACGTCAGCAGGCAAACGCGCGGATATGGCCTTGTTCGGCATAAGCGAGAAGCCGGTCATCGCGTGTCATCAAGGTATAACCATATTCGCGCGCGGTCGTCGCCATGATCCGGTCGGCGGGATCGGACGGTGGCGAATCGGGGAGAAAACTCGACGCGAGCAAAAGTTCCGGCGGCATCGCGGCCAGACGCACACCGGGCAGGTTTATCAAATGCCGGAAATAGTCGAGCGGGCTTCTGGCCGCACGCAATCGTCCGCGTGAAAACAAGAGCCCCAACTCCCAGGCCGTGATCGGCGACAGATAGACCGGTTCTCCGCGCCGGTAGGATTGGGTCAGCAAATCCGCCGCCGCAGGCGCAAGTTGATCCTCCGCCGCCCAAATCGCAGCACATGTATCAAGCAGCAGCGGCGTGTTCATTGGGGATTTTCACGGCCGTATTTCCTATCCGCCAGTTCTGCCCATTCGGGCATGGCAGGCTGAGTCAGATCATATCCGGGCTCCACGATGAGCCATCCCTTCAAGGCCCCGATCAGCGGATGCCGCGCCGCCGGATTCTTCGCGGAATCGTCTTGGAATGCACGCATGGGCTCACCCAATCCCCCACGTGATTCGGCAGCCGGCCCGCCGGAAGGCGGACTGGGAAAATGCGCACGTTTAAAAATGAGCTTCTTGCCCGCCATGTCGACCTGTTCGGTCCGGTAGCCAGCGCTCAACCAAGCCTTTGCGTGAACGTGGTTCGCAGCCTCATTGGCCCACCACGGGCGATGGCGGTAGGCCGAAGGCGGCAGCTTGGACCCGATGACCTGTTCGATTTCTCCAAATGTCATTGGCAGCTCCGAAGCGGCTTGCGTATTGAGGAACCCATGTAGGGAATTATATTTGGACATGAACTACTTCCATTTATAAATTATGTACTATACATGGACTCCATATAGAAGGTCGTCAAGCCCTATGCGCCTTTGCCTGTTCGAACCCGACATCCCGCAGAACGCCGCCTCGCTGATCCGGCTGGGCGCCTGCCTCGGCGTAGCCGTGGACATCGTGGAGCCTTGCGGATTCCTGTTCAGCGAAAGCGGCTTTCGCCGGGCTGGGATGGATTATGTGGAACGCGCCGACCTCGTGCGCCACCGCTCCTGGGAGGAGTTTCGCGCGACGGCCCAAGGGCGGCTCATTCTCTTGACGACCAAAGCACCCCTGCCCTACACGGCCTTCGCCTTCCAGGACGGCGATATTCTGATCCTCGGACGTGAGAGCGCGGGCGTGCCCGATCATGTCCACGACGCGGCGGAGGCGCGGTTGCGCATTCCGCTGCGTTCGGGTTTGCGCTCGATCAATGTGGCGCAGGCCGGCGCCTTGGTGTTGGGTGAAGCGCTGCGTCAGACCAATGGCTTTCCGGCGGAAGGACTTCCTGGATGAACGTGCCCAATGCCGAGGTTCCATCGATCGCGGCGCGCAAGGAAGCGGCGGCCAGCTGGTTCCGAGCGCTGAGGGACAAAATCTGTGCCGCGTTCGAAGCCATCGAAGACGATTACACGGGCGCACCCGCATCCGCACCCGGACGTTTCGTGCGCAAGGATTGGAAGCGCCCGACAGCGGATGGCTCGGACGGCGGCGGCGGCACCATGGCCCTGATGAAGGGCCGGGTGTTCGAAAAAGTCGGAGTCAATATTTCCACCGTGCACGGACGGTTCGAGCCGCAATTCGCCAAGGAAATTCCAGGCGCCGACAAAGACCCCTCCTATTGGGCAAGCGGGATTTCGCTAGTGGCCCACATGCACTCGCCCCGGGTTCCCACCGCCCATTTCAACACCCGCCATATCGTCACGGGCAAATCCTGGTTCGGCGGCGGCGGCGATCTGACGCCGATGCTCATGGAGCAGCGCAACGCCGAACATCGCAATACGGTCGCCTTCCACGCCGCGTTCCGGCGCGCTTGCGATGCGCATGGCCCCGACTATTACGCGCGCTTCTCGAAATGGTGCGACGAATATTTCACGATTAAGCACCGCGGCGAGACCCGCGGCGTGGGCGGCATCTTCTACGACTATCTGGAAAGTGATTGGGAGAAGGACTTCGCCTTCACGCAGGATGTGGGCCGTGCCTTCCTCGCGGCCTATCCGGCCATCATCCGCGACTCGATGAACGAGGCCTGGACGAGAGCGGAAAAGGACGAGCAACTGGTACGCAGGGGTCGCTATGCCGAGTTCAATCTGGTCTATGATCGCGGCACCAGATTTGGACTGATGACCGGGGGCAACGCCGAAGCGATCCTGATGTCGCTGCCCCCGGAAGTACGCTGGCCGTAAGGAAGTACGCTGGCGTAAGTTTGGCGGATAACGAGACGGGGATAAAACCGGGTGGATCTGTTTTCGTCTTCGGCGCTCTTCGCGCTGGCCCAGGTGCTGATGATCAATATCGTGCTGTCGGGCGACAATGCTGTCGTCATCGGCATGGTGGCCGCACGCGTCGAACCCGGGAACCGGCGCAACGTTATCCTCTGGGGCATGGTGGCAGCCGTCGTCTTGCGTGTGCTGCTGGCGCTCGTCGCGGTCGACCTTCTCAACATCCTCGGGCTGTTGCTCGCGGGCGGGATCGTCCTTCTCTGGGTGGCCTGGCGGCTCTATCGCGACATCCGTGAGCAGCACTCGGAAAAAGCCGCTCTTAAGGCCAAAGAGTCGCGCGGCGAATCTAGCCAAGGCGCTGTTTCTGCCTCATCGATGTCGCTGCGCAACGCGATCTGGCAAATCGCAGTCGCCGATATTTCCATGTCGGTGGACAATGTGCTGGCCATTGCCGGCGCCGCCAAACAAAACATCCCCGTGCTGGTGATCGGTCTTGCCGTTTCCGTCGCGCTGATGGGCGTGGCGGCGACCTATATCGCGCGGCTGCTGCAACGCTTTCCGGCGCTCTCCTATATCGGCGTCGCGCTGATCGTCTATGTCGGGGCCGAGATGATCTGGGAGGGCAGCGGCGACGTACCGGAAATCCTGAAGTTTTTCCGCTGAAGCCGAGCAATTTTCCTTATCCTCAGACCTTCGTGAAGCCGTAGAGGTTTTGCGGATTCTCGACCAGGATGCGCTGGCGTGTGCGCTCGTCCGGAGCCCAGACCGCGAGCAAATCGAACAGCAGCGCATCGTCCGGCTTGGCCGGGCCGGGCGAGGTTGGATGCGGCCAATCGCTGCCCCAGACCAGCCGTTCTGGAGCGGCCTTCACGAAATCCTGCGCGATTCTACTGGCCTCGGGGTATGGCGGTCCAACTTTGCTGTTGAGATAGGCGCCGGAGAGTTTGACCCAGGCGCGGCCGGAATCGAGCAGTCCGCGAACAATCGCGTGCGAGGGATGCGTGACGCCGGCGGGCAGTGGCGGAATCCCCAGATGATCGAACACCAGCGGCGCCGGCAGCCGCTTGAGCAGATCGGCCATCGCCACGATCTGCTCGCCACCCATGTTCATCTGCAGATGCCAGCCGAGCGGCGCCACGCGTCTGGCCATCGGCTCGACCATGTCGGGCATCACCACCGCGGTTGACGGATCGCCGAGGCTGAAACGGGTTCCCCGGATGCCCGCCGCATTCAGCCGCTTCAATTCGGCGTCGGAGACATCGGGATGCAGCACCGCGACGCCGCGCGCGTTCGCGCCCAATTGCGCGATGGCATCGACAGTCGCATCGTTGCGGGTCGCATAATTGCGCGGCGTCACGATGACGACGCGTGTGGTGCCGATGCGCTTCTGCAGCAGGCGATATTGATCGACGGCGGCATTCTCCGGCGCCACGCGCGGGCTCGGCGCCAATGGGAAGTGCGCCGGATTGTAGATGTGCATATGGCAGTCGGCGGCGTTCGCGGGCGCCTTGAGCTTCGGCGACTCGGTTCCCGTGGAATTCGACACCGCCACCTGCGCGCGCCCCTCTTCTGTCTGCAGGATTGCGGCCGCGCCAAATGCGGCGAGACCAGCCCTTTTCATGAATGTCCGCCGGCCAAATTCATCCATCTCCCGCCCCATTCTGGAAACAGGAAAATCCTATCACGAAGGGAGACCGCGTGGGTTGAGGCTTTCCCGTCAGGCCGGCGGTTTTCGCACAGCGACGGCGAGGCCCGGAACCGGCTCGCTGGCCTGGCGCCGCAGCACGCAGGTCATGAGGTCCGCAACCTCGAGCCCGGCATATCGGGCGGAGCTGCGCAAATAGGCTTCGCCGTGGCGGAACCGTTTGTCTTCGGTCTGCTCCCAGCCATGACCCTCCATGCGCTCGACCGCGAAAAGATAGAGACCGCCGGGAACAAGCCGCTGGTAGACGCCCGACAGGGTAGGAGCAAGATCGCCGAAATAGATCATGGTGTCGGCGGCAAGGACGAGATCATAGCGCCGCTCGACGGCCAGCAGCATCGTCTCGATATCGCCCAGGATGAGATTGTCATAGATGCCGCGGCGGCTGGCCTCATCGATCATGCGCGGTGACAGATCGATACCATCGAGCCGCCCGCCTTTGGCCAAATCCTTGAACGCGTCGCCCACCAGCCCCGTGCCCGATCCCAGATCCAGGATGCGCAAAGCGCCCGCGCCGCTTCCAAGCACGCGGTTCGCCAGCGTGCGCAGATGCAGATGTGCCCGGTAGCCCAGCGTTTCGAGCATGATCTGATCGTAATCCGAGGAGAACTCGTCGAAGAGACCACGCACATAGCCCGGAGGACAGCGCGTCAGCCGCTTCAATTTGAGCATCGCCAGATCGCGGTTCTCGGCTGTCGCGGCCAGTGCGGGATCGATCTCCAGAGCCTTGTCGTAGCTCGTGGCCGCTTCCTGATAGCGTCTCAGTGCCATGAGGATATTGCCCCGATTGTTCCAGCTGATGGCATGGTCCGGCCGCAGCCGGACAGCGGCGTCGCAAGCGGCTATCGCCTCATCCAGCCGGAACAATTGGAGAAGCATGACCGCACGATTGCTGAGCGCTTCGATGAAATCGGGTTGAATCGCCAAAGCGCGGTCGAAACTGGCGAGCGCATCGTCCAGGCGCGACATCGAGACGAGGACGCTGCCCCGATTGTTCCAGCCCGCGGCATCGTCCGGCCACAACGCCAGCATGCGATCCAGCGTCGCCAAGGACTCGGCAGGCCGGCTTGCCTCGGCCAGAATAGCGGCCCGGCTCGAAAGAGCCTCCGCCGAGCCGGGCTCGATCGAAAGCGCGGTATCGATACAGGCGAGCGCGTCCTGCCATCTCTGAAGACGCCGCAGCACCG
>DASYEG010000077.1:0-3048 GCA_036499145.1 Micropepsaceae bacterium
ATGGTTCCATGACAATCCCGCCTCCGGGCGCGTGTTGGAGAAGCTTGGCTGCATTCCGGATGGCGGCGAGGTGCGCGCCTGCCTCTCGCGCGGAGGCAATGTGTTCTGTCATAAGGTCGTGCTGAAGCGGGCCGTTTTCGAACGGCGGAAAGAATTGCAATGAAGTTCCTCGATCAGGCCAAGGTGTACATACAGTCCGGCAAGGGCGGGAATGGCATCATCGCGTTCCGCCGTGAGAAATTCATCGAATATGGCGGACCCAATGGCGGCGATGGCGGCCGGGGCGGCGATGTATGGGCCGAAGCCGTCGAGAATCTGAACACGCTGATCGATTACCGGTTTCAGCAGCATATGGTGGCGAAATCCGGCGGCCACGGCATGGGCAAGGAGATGCATGGCGCGAACGGCGCCGATGCCATTCTCAAGGTCCCTGTTGGAACGCAGATCTATGAGGAAGACAATGAGACGCTGATCGCCGATCTGGATCGCCCTGGCTCCCGCGTGCAGCTTTTAAGGGGCGGCAACGGCGGATTCGGCAATGCCCATTTCAAGAGTTCGACCAATCAGGCGCCGCGCCATGCCAATCCCGGTCAGCCGGCCGAGGAGAAAACCATCTGGCTCCGGTTGAAGCTGATCGCCGATGTCGGGCTGATCGGGCTTCCCAATGCGGGCAAATCGACGTTTCTCGCCCGGGTGTCGGAGGCAAAACCCAAGATCGCCGATTACCCGTTTACCACGCTCAACCCGCAGCTCGGCATGGTGCGGGTGACGGGCGTGGATTTCGTGGTCGCCGACCTCCCTGGACTGATCGAAGGGGCGGCCGACGGTGCCGGCCTCGGCACGCGTTTTCTCGGGCATGCCGAGCGCACCAGTGTGATCCTGCATCTGATCGACGGCACGCAATCGGAAATCGCGCGCGCCTACAAGACCATCCGCGCGGAGCTGCAATCCTATGGTCATGGGCTCGGTGAAAAATCCGAGCTTGTGGTGCTCAACAAGAGCGATGCCATACCCAAGGCCGCACTCGCCAAAAAGCGTTCCAGCCTGGAAAAGACCTCCGGGCAACGGGTTTTCGTGATGTCCAGCGTCAGCGGCGAAGGCGTGGACGATGTGCTGCGCGCGCTGGCGAAGACGGTGGACAGCGCCCGCGCAAAGGAACGGCGCGCATCCGAACCCAAAGCGAGTTGGGCGCCATGACGGATTATTTCGCAGCCGCAAAGCGGATCGTGGTCAAGGTCGGATCGGCGCTGTTGGTCGACTCCGCCACGGGCGCGTTGAAGCGCGATTGGCTCGCGAGTTTGGCCGCGGATGTCGCGGCGCTGAAGCAGGAAAAAAAGGACATCATCATCGTCTCCTCCGGCGCCATCGCGCTCGGGCGCCGCGCGCTGAAGCTGAAGGCGGGACCCTTGCGTCTGGAGGAAAGCCAAGCCGCGGCAGCGACGGGGCAAGTGCGTCTGGCCCAAGCCTATGTCGATGCCTTCCATGGGTATGACATCACTGTCGCGCAAATCCTGCTCACGCTCGAAGACACCGAGGAGCGCCGCCGTTATCTGAACGCGCGCGAGACCTTGAACACATTGCTGGCGCTGAACGCGGTGCCGATGATCAACGAAAACGACACCGTCGCCACCGCCGAGATTCGCTACGGCGACAATGACCGGCTGGGCGCGCGCGTCGCAAGCATGATGCAAGCCGATATGCTGGTTCTGCTTTCCGACATTGACGGGCTTTACAGCGCCAATCCGCAGCGCGATCCCACCGCCACGCATATTCCCGAAGTCGGCGCGATCACGCCCGAGATCGAACGCATGGCCGAAGGACCGCTGTCGAGCACCAGCAAGGGTGGCATGGAATCGAAGATCGCGGCCGCGAAGATCGCCACTTCGGCGGGTGCGGCCGTCATCATCGCAAACGGCCACGTCCTTAATCCCCTGCGCGCGATTGCCGATGGCGCCCGCACGACAATATTCCAGCCGCGTGTCAGTCCCGCGCAGGCCAAGAAGCGCTGGATCGCGGGCGGGCTCTCGGCACTTGGGACGATTGTCATAGATTCCGGTGCCGAGCGCGCGCTGCTCTCGGGCAAAAGCCTGCTTCCGGCGGGCGTCAAATCGGTAAGCGGAACGTTCGAGCGCGGCGATGCGGTGGTGGTCAAAAGCGAAGATGGGCGCGAGCTCGCGCGCGGGCTTGTGGCCTACAACACCGAGGATGCCAAAGCATTGGTGGGGCGGCGCACCGTCGATATCGAAGCCATTCTCGGCTATCGTGGCCGTGACGAAATGATCCATCGTGACGATATGGCGGTCACGGCATTGGGTGGAGCGACGCCATGAATGTGCCGGCCATGATACCGGACGCCCTCGAAGCGGACATGCTCGCAATCGGCCGGGCCGCACGCGATGCGGCCGTACATTTGCGTGGGGCACCACCGCAGCAAAAGATCGATGCGCTGCTGGCGGCGTCGGATGCGATCCGAAAGACGCAAGCCGACATTCTCAGCGCCAATGACGAGGACATGAAGGCGGCGGCGGTCCGCGATCTCACGCCTGCGCTGATGGACCGCCTCAAGCTGGACGCAAAGCGCGTCGCTGCAATGGCACAGGGTGTGGCCGAAGTCGCCGCCTTGCCCGATCCGGTGGGCCGGGAATTGGCGCGCTGGAGACGGCCCAATGGTCTGGACATCGCGCGTGTGTCGACACCCATCGGCGTGATCGGGATTATCTATGAGAGCCGGCCCAATGTTACGGCGGATGCCGGTGCCCTGTGTCTGAAGTCGGGCAACGTCGCGATCCTGCGCGGCGGCTCGGAATCCTTGAGATCGTCGCGCGCCATTCACGCCGCTTTGGTGAACGGACTTGCCGCGGCGGGTTTGCCTGCGGCTGCGATTCAGCTCGTGCCGACCACCGATCGCGCGGCGGTAGGCCACATGCTTGCCGGGCTGAACGGGACCATCGACATGATCGTGCCGCGTGGCGGCAAGAGCCTGGTTGCCCGCGTGCAGGCCGAAGCGCGCGTGCCGGTGCTGGCCCACCTTGAAGGGATCTGCCACAC